>CALHHY010000072.1 GCA_938030665.1 uncultured Litoreibacter sp.
GGGCGCAAACAAGGCATCTACCGCTCCAGCCGCAACGTGTTGCCGCGGATCTCAATCCGCGCGAACCGGTCCAGATAGCTCATCCCCAGAAGGGAGATATCCAGATCACCCTCATTGACCGACGCACGCACCGTCCCCTCATCGACTCCGCTGAGCGAAACATCTTCCAGCCGTACCCGCGCGGTGCGGACCTCGCCATTTGCGGTCCGTGCGATGCCGCCGAAGACCAGCCTTTCGGGGTTCAGCCCGACCCGTCTGGCGTCATCCATGTTCAGCACCACATCCGTGGCCCCGGTATCGACGACGAATTCCACCGGCACGCCGCCCACATCCAGGGTCAGGTAGAAATGCCCGTCGGCGCGGCGCGGTGTCTCGATGATCGCGCCGCCGCTTTGCACAGCCTGCTGCGGCAACACCGTGTCCTTGACGTCTGACCATAGCCCGTAGGCCACGATCACGCCGACGAAGATGAACACCCATAGCATCGCAGCGCGGGCATTGGCGCCCAGATTCTGCCGGCCTGACATGAAGAAATAGCCGCCAATGACGCATCCCATCAGCACCAGGTAAATCACCCGCCCTGTCTCATCTCCGGTCATATCGGACCCTCCTTGCGTTGATATAGCGAGGAGGGCGGGCATTAGAAAGGCCGCCATCCTTATGAGAATGGCGGCCTTTGTTAGTGAAGGTCTGGGACGCGGTTTAGTTGCGCGACGGGAAAATCCCGACAGTAGCAATGCAATAGGTCATTGTCAGATAGGGTTGCATGTTGGGCACCGGCGCGCCGCCACCCGCTGGCTGAACGGCCACGGCAACACCGTCTGCCGCCATCGCGGCCTCATTGCCCGAATTGGCGTAGATCGAGCCCGACGTCGCAAGCGCCAGTTTATTGCCTGACGGGTTAGGTGAGGTCGCAGGGGCGGCCAACCCTTTGATCTGCCCAGTCGCGCTGTGGGTATGCGACGGCATCTGACCCGAGCTGATCGTCACGGTCTCAGCGCCCCCTCTTTCGCCTACCGCGCGGCCGCTTAGCCCCGGCCCCTGACCTACGGAAATCGGCACCCGACCACGCAGATCGGGCAGTCCAAATGTCGTTCTGCCGTCGCCGCCATAGAGGGTCCCGAGCAACGAAAACAAAGCCGAATTGCTGCTGATCGGAAGGAGCCTTCCGTCGGCTGGCAATGTCCCTCGCGGGCAAAAATTTGCGGCCATCAGTTTGATTTCGCTAATGTAGGCCTCTTGAGCGGAGGCTGCACCGCTCCAGCAGAGCGCCGCGAAGGCGCCCAGTAAAAGTCGTTTCATGATACTCTCCTTGGTTGCTGAGGCTTACTACCGCTTTGCGCGGAAACGGCGCATGCCAGCCAAAGCACCAAGCCCTAGCAATGAGAAGCCCATGCTTGCCGGGAGCGGAACTGATGGCATGCCACCACCACCACCGCCGGGAGGTGTAGTAACCGTTTCAAAATCGATCACGAGCGATGCGAAGTCGATGGCGTAATCTTCGAAAACGCCGAACTGCTCGAAAGCTTCTTCTGGGATGATCGAGATGACGTTGCTGCCATTTATGTTCAATGCGTCATTTGCGATGGCAAAGGTGATGATATCCACCTCATTAAGCGGAAACGCCCCTCCTGGGCCGGGGTCGGGATTGTAGTTAAAGACGTCCGTCCCGTCCAAGGTCACCCGCGTGCCGCGAATGTCATCCCCGAAAGGCGGTGTGGCCTCATCGACGGTATCGAGCCCCACGACCTGAGCTGTAAAAATAGCGGATGTGATTTGCTGGTCGGCGGCAAGTGACAATTGGAAATCAAAGCTGGAGGTTCCAATAAACCCAAAATTATCGGTGATCCCGTCTAAGGCATTTCCCATAATCGCGGCGGTGTCTACGGTGTCCCCGTCAGTGCATCCGGTAAAGTCCGTCGAGAAGCAGTCTTCATCGCCAAATGTGATGGTGAGGGTAGAGGCCGTTGCTGCCGTGCTTGCCAGGAAAAGGGCGGCAAGGGTGGCGCCCGATAGGGTTTGAAACGTCATAATTGATACTCCCAAATTAAACAATGACGTAACGTTAACTTCGCGGGTCGAAGCTGGCAAGGTGGATTGCACCCGCCGGAACACGCTACCTACTGTGCTTTGGTCGGGCTGGGCGCCCAGATATTGCAGACCCCTCAGGCGTCTCTAAGGCGCGACGATTTTTTTTGGTTGTCAGCACGTCCGCTAGCCGTTCGGGTCAGCTAACGGGCAAGGCCCCCAGATCACGCAGCCCGTCTACGACGAACTGCACCGATAGTGCTGCCAGCAGCATCCCCATCAGGCGGGTCGTTACGACAACGCCGGTCGCTCCCAGCAAACGCTCGATCGGGCTGGCAAGCAGGAACAGGGCCAAGACCAACGCCACGACCCCAACCATCACGCCGATCACCATCAACGTCACGTCCCAATCCGCCCCCGTCGCCAGCAGGATCATCGAGGCCAGCGCGCCCGGCCCTGCGATCAGCGGCATCGCCAGGGGGAAGACGGAAGGGTCATGCGCGGCCGCCGTGGCACCATCCGCCTTCTCCTCCCGCCGCGCGCTGCGCCGCTCGAACAACATGTCGAGCGCCGTGATAAACAACAAGATGCCGCCAGAGATGCGGAAAGCCGGAAGCGAGATGCCGATAAAGTCGAGGATTTTCTGTCCCGCCAGCCCAAAGAGGGTCAGGATCGCAATAGCCACAAGGCAGGAGCGCGCGGCAATGATCAACCGCTGGCGCTGCGACATACCGGCGGTCATCGCCACAAACATCGGCGCAAGACCGACCGGGTCGATCACCACAAACAGCGTGAAAAACGCGGTGATTGCCAGCGCCGGGTCCATCAGGCGGTGGCCTTTTCCAGCTTTTCCTGCGCCTTCAACCACATGGTTTCAGCCCGGTCCATGGCCTCCATCACCTCGGAATATTTCTTCTGGTAGACCTCGCGTTTGGAGGTGTTCTGGTCTTCATAAATCTTGGGGTCGGCCAGGCGTTTGGCCAGTTCGTCCTGCATCTCGGTCAGTTTTCCGACGCGGGCCTCGCATTTGCGTACTTCGGCGCGCATGTCCAAAATCTCGTCGCGGGAGGCCTGCTTTTTCTTCGGCTTCTCGATCTTGTTGCCTGATTTGTCCTTGTCGGGCGGGGACAGTAGCAGCTTGCGGTAGGCTTCCAGATCGTCGGTGAACGGCGTTACGCGGCCGTCTTTGACCAGCCACAACCTATCGGCCACCAGCGACAAAAGGTGCATGTCGTGGCTGACCAGAATGACCGCGCCGGAATAGGCGGTCAGCGCCTCGACCAGCGCTTCGCGGCTTTCGATATCCAGGTGGTTGGTCGGCTCGTCGAGGATCAGCAGATGCGGGGCGGGCAGGGTGGCCAGCAACAGCGACAGTCGCGCCTTCTGGCCGCCTGACAGCCGGCCAACCTCCGTCTCCGCCTGATCGGCACCTAGCCCGAAGGAGGCCAGCCGCGCGCGCAGCTTTGCCTGCCCCTCATTTGGCCGCTCCTTGATTAGATGCTCCAAAGGGGTCTGGTCGGTATGCAGCTCGTCCACTTGGTGTTGGGCGAAGAAGCCGATCCGCAGCTTGTTCGATTTGGTCAGCCGCCCGCCCATGGGCGCAAGCCTGTCCGAGAGCAGCTTGGCCAGGGTCGATTTGCCCTCGCCATTGCGCCCCAGCAGCGCGATGCGGTCATCCTGGTCGATGCGCAGGTTCAGATGGTTCAACACCACCCGGCCGTCATAGCCCACGGAGGCGCTTTCGGCGTTGATGATCGGCGGCGACAGCTCTTCGGGTTCGGGGAAGGTGAAGACGGTGCGCGCGGCCTCTTCGGGCGGGGTGATCGTCTCCATCTTCTCAAGCATCTTGACGCGGGATTGCGCCTGTTTCGCCTTCGATGCCTTGGCTTTGAAGCGGTCAACGAAGGCTTGCAAATGCTCGCGCTTGGCGCTCTGCTTCTTGGCCGCTGCCGCCTGTACCGCGCGTTTGGCGGCGCGTTGGCGGGCGAATTGATCGTAAGGACCTGTGTAGTAGGTCAGCTGCTTGCCTTCGAGATGCAGGATCGCGTTGACGGCCCGGTTCAACAGCCCCCGGTCGTGGGAGATGATGATGACCGTATGCGGGTATTTGGCCAGATAGGCCTCAAGCCACAGTGCGCCTTCCAGATCAAGGTAGTTGGTCGGCTCGTCCAGCAGCAGGTAGTCGGGCGCGCTGAACAGGACGGCCGCCAGCGCGACCCGCATCCGCCACCCGCCCGAGAAGGCGGAGCAGGGCATATGTTGCTCGGCATAGGTAAAGCCCAGCCCCGACAGGATGGAGGAGGCGCGCGCCTCCGCCGACCAGGCGTCGATGTCGGCAAGCCGGGTCTGCACCTCGGCGATGCGGTTGGGATCGGTGGCGGTTTCGGCCTCCGCCAGAAGCGCCGCACGCTCGATGTCAGCTGCAAGCACCGTGTTGAGCAGAGAGACCTCGTTGCCCGGCACTTCCTGTGCGACGCCGCCGATACGGGCGCGGTCGGGCAGGGTGATCGTGCCGCTTTCCAGCACCAGTTCTCCCCGGATCAGTTTGAACAGCGTGGTCTTGCCCGCGCCGTTGCGACCAATAAGGCCGACCTTGTGGCCGGTTGGAATAGTAGCCGAAGCGCCCTCCAGCAGGGGGCGCCCTTCGACGGAATATCGCAGATCAGTGAGGCGTAGCATGTGGTGCGTGTCGCGCAGACCGCGGGGCTTGTCAATCAAGCGCTTTTCAAGCGCGAACCCCCATGTTAGGTCCGCGCCAAATTCACACGCAAAGGAGCCTCACTCATGGCTGTTCAACGCACCTTCTCGATCATCAAACCCGACGCCACCAAACGCAACCTCACCGGCCAGATCGCGGCCAAGTTCGAGGAAGCCGGCCTGCGCATCGTCGCCTCCAAGCGCATCCAGCTGACACTGGCGCAAGCGCAGACATTTTACGGCGTCCACAAGGAGCGGCCTTTCTTTGACGAGCTGTGCGAATTCATGATCTCCGAGCCGATCGTGGTGCAGGTGCTGGAAGGCGAAGACGCGATCGCAAAGAACCGCGAAGTCATGGGCGCAACCAACCCGGCCGAAGCAGCCGAGGGGACGATCCGCAAGGAATTCGCGCTGTCTATCGGCGAGAACTCGGTCCACGGCTCCGATGCGCCCGAAACTGCTGCCGAAGAGATCGCCTTCTTCTTCTCGGGCCTTGAATTGGTTGGCTGAGCCAAACTTCTCCGGAAATTTTGAGTAAGAATTTCCGTGAAATTCATTGCCGTCTGACGTTAGACGGGGCCGCCTTCCTTGGGGATGGCGGCCTTTTTCTTTGTAAGCTCTTCGCGCAGGATGCGGGTATTGCGGATATTGGCCTTCCAACCGAAGTCAAACAGATCGCCTACCAGCGGCACCAGCCCGACCACATAGTCGACACCGACATTGAACCCCATCCGTCCCATCGCATGGGGGGAGGCGCCGAGCTCCCGCGCTTTGAGCAGCACATAAAGTGAGGGGCCCAGGGCCAAAGTGTCACCAATAACCGGCACGAGGCCGAGCAGGCTGTCCAGACCAAGGGAAAGCCGCGTGCCCGGTATCCGCACCAGCGCGTCCATCTGAGTGGCGACTTTTTCGAGCCGCTTCAGCTCCTTTTCAACGGGTGCTTCCAAAGGGGCGGGTGGGTTCTTCATCGCCGCAATCCCACTCCGATTTGATCCAAAGTAGCCTCCAACCCGCTGAGATCGCTGTTGAAATGCGCGGCCTTCAGCGCGTCGAACCGGAGGCGCAGCTTGTCCTTCTCAGCGCCTTTGCAGTCATTCCAGGGCCGGCCCTGTAAGGCCATGACAAGGACGTAATAGCCGATGAAATGAGGCCGCTGCCCTGCTTCTAACAGCTTGGCATAGGCGGCATCCGCCCCAATATCGCGCAGGGCCTGCGCGTCAGTGATCCCGACGGCGGCAAGGCTTTCTTCATAGGCGGGGCCTAGATTCCGGATCGAAGAAACGGGCTCGGTCATAGCACCCAATGTAAGTGAGTGCCGCCGGAAGTTAAGCCCAAATTGCGTGGTTAGAGGCTTGCCCAGTCCGAATACTGAAAGGGTTTTTCCGGTTTGGGCGCCGGTTTGTCTTTGCTGCCGTCCTTGGACGATGTCGTTTGCTTGGTCATGGCCATACTGCCTTACTGTTTTTACTACTTGGGCAGGATAACCCATGCAGTTCTATGAGGCAATTCTATGACTGCGCTGCAGGACGGCAACCCAAGGTCACGCAGGGTTCAACGCCCGTGAGATGGCGTCAAGCAGCGCTTCGGAGGTGAAAGGTTTGCGTAAAATCGGGGCCGGGGGGTAGCTTTCCAGAATGCTGCCCGCGCTGCCATAACCGGTCGCAATCACGAAGGGGATGCCCCGTGTCTGCAGGTCGTTGGCGACGGGAAGGGAGTTTTTGCCGCCAAGGTTCACATCCAGCAAAGCAAAGCTGAAATCATGATTGTCGATCGCGTCCAAGGCGGCGTTTGCGGTTGCAACGGATATGACTTCCTCCGCGCCGTTTTCTCGCAGCGTGTCGGCCGAGTCCAGCGCGATGATCATGTTGTCCTCGACGAGCAGAACCTTGCCTTGCAGTCGTAGATCCTTGGCCGCCGGCGCTTTTCTTGCGTTCGCGCGGTCCCGTTCTTTCATATTCTGTAGCCCTACAAATTTCGCCGGAACCATCATATCAACGGCGACGCCTTCCTCCGCGAAGCGCAGATCGACAGTTCCGCCTAGCTCAAACGGAATCGTGCGTTCGACCACCGTGGTGCCAAAGCCCTGTCGCTCCGGCGGGCTTACCTTTGGCCCTCCGCTTTCGCGCCAGCTGATGTGCAGATCGCCGCTATCGGCGATGCTTAGATGGATATCAAGCTGTCCGCCCTCTAGCGAAAGGGCGCCGTACTTGACCGAATTGGTCGTCAATTCATGCACGACCAGCGCCATGCTTGAAAATGCCGCAGCTGCCATAACAGGATGGTCGCCGGTGATGCGGACCTGACCTGTGGCCCCCCGGCTATAGGCATTCACCTCGACATCAATCAGGTCTCGCAGCGGAGACGGCTCCCATTCGCGCAATGTCAGCTGATCATGCGCCCGCGCGAGGGCCTGCACCCGGCCATCAAGAACCGACGTGTAGGAGGTGATATCGCTGGCGCTTTCCTTGGTTTGCGACACCAGCCCCTGGATCAGATTCAAAATGTTGCGCACGCGGTGGTTCAGCTCGGCGATCAGGAATTCCTGTCTTTCGCCAAGACGGCGGCGCAGCTCGCTTGTCTCTTCGGTCAGGCGCAGCAGCGTTTCTACCAGGGCGATGCGGACCTGTTCTGCCTTTGCGATCTCGCTCTGGCTCCAGGGTTGGCAGCTGTGGCGCACTATCTCAGTCCAGGCGTCGAAACTCTTGCGCGGAGTGAGGCGGAGGCCATTGGGCCCCGGTTCCGCCGGCTTTTCGGGGTTGCCCGCCCACGTGACAGAGCGCGCAATCTCGCGTCGGAACAGCAGCAC
>CALHHY010000073.1 GCA_938030665.1 uncultured Litoreibacter sp.
CGTGCCCAGTGGGTCTCAAGACTGGCCATCTGAGGCGCCCCGGCAAGCCCGGCCTCCTGCAAAGCCTGCAGCTGCGACATGGCGCGGCCGAAACGGTACTGGAACACCGGAAAAACCTGGCCCGCGCTTTGTGCCTGAGCCGCTTCGATCTGATCCACCTCGGCAAGCGAGGTGGCGAGGGGCTTTTCGCAGATCACCGACTTGTCCGCGGCAAGGGCGCGCAGGGTCATGGGGACGTGCAGATGCGGCGGCAGGCAGATGTCTATCAGGTCAACCGTCGGATCGGCCAGTACCGCGTCCACGTCACCCGTAACCGCAACGTCGCCCGCAATGCTGCGCGCGCGGCCAAGGTCGAGATCGCAGATGCAAGCGACCTCGAACACCTCGGGCAGGGCACGGTAGCCCTGCAAATGCTCGGCTCCAATCCCTGCCCCCAGAATGGCAACCCGGATCATGCCTCGGCCATCTGCTGGGCGGTGATCGCCAGTTCCATCACCTTGAACGCATGGGCCTGCGGCATCGCGGTCTCGGTCCGGTCGCGGATATCGGCGGCAAGCCGGGCAAAATAGGGCAGGCCTGCGTCGGCGCAATTCATGCGCTCGCACCGGCTGCCATTGACAAGGAACAGGTGGTCGGTCCCGGCCGCCCCGCCGACATCGACATATTTGCGCAGCTCGATCGTGCCTTCCGTGCCCAGCAGCATCAGCCGTCCGTCGCCCCAGTTGGGCAGCGCGTCAGGGGTGAACCAATCCACCCGGATATAGCCAAGCCCCTGCGGGCTTTCCAAGGCGATCTGACCAAAATCCTGCAATTCCGGCGTGGCCGGGTTGCCGTAATTGCCGGTGCTGGCCAGCGTGACGGTCGCATCGGTGGACCCGGTGAAGAACAGAAACTGGTCGATCTGATGGGAGGCGATATCGGTCAAAATCCCGCCAAACCGGTCGCGTTGATAGAACCAGTTGGGGCGGGAGTTCAGGTTCAGGCGGTGCGGCCCGATCCCGATGGTCTGGATCACCCGGCCAATCGCGCCGTCCGCCACCAGTTCAGCGGCACGGGTGACGGCGGGAACCTCGAACCTTTCGGAGAAATCGATGGACCAGATGCGCCCCGTCTCCGCCACGCAGGCCTCGATCGCGGCAAGCTGGTCCAGATCGGTGCATCCCGGCTTGTCGACCATCACATCCTTGCCCGCCTGCATTGCCCGGATCGCCAGGTCCGCCCGGTCAGCAGGGATGGCGGAGATCAAAATGAGGTCGAGATCATCGCGCGCGATTACTTCCGCTGCCTTTTTGGCGCGCGGCAGGTCGGGGAAGCGTTTCCGGAACCCTTCCAAGGTTTGCGGTGTGCCTTCGGTCCACCAGCAAACCAGCTCGCAGCCCTGTTTCGCCATCTCGGCGGCCATGCCGTAGATATGGCGATGGTCGATGCCGAGGATGCCGATGCGGATCGGTTTTGTTTTCGCCTTAGCCATCGGAAACCTCCACCATTCTCTCTTCGCGCGAGGACCGCGTCAGCGCCTCGATCAGGGCATGCACTTTCAACGCCTCGCGCCCGGTGACCAGCGGGTTGCGGCTTTCCAACAGGGCGGTCACGAAATCCTCGATCACTTCCTGATGCCAGGCATGGGTGAAGGCCATCGGGTCCGCGCCGCCGCCCGTGCCTGCTTGCGCGCCGATGGTCTCTGAGCGGCCGTCGCGCCAATGCAGGGTCAGAACCCCCTCCCCCAGCACCGCGCTGGCTTGGGCGCAGTGCAGCGTGATGACCTCCGCCGCGCCGGGGAAGCTGGCCGTGCTGGCATGCAGGGATCCGACCGCTCCATTGGCAAATTCGAGGCCAGCGGTGACGAAATCCTCCGCCTCCATCACATGCGCCTTTGTGGTGCGCGCCATGGCCTGAACGCGGGCGACGGGGCCGGTCAGCGACAACATCAGGTCCAGCGTGTGGATCGCCTGAGAAATCAGCACCCCGCCCCCGTCGCGCGCATAGGTGCCGCGACCCGACGCGTCGTAGTAGCTTTGGTCGCGCCACCAAGGCACGGTGACCTCGACCGTTTGTATCGCGCCCAGATCAGGGAGCCGCGCGGCCAACGCGCGCGACGCGTCCCGCAGCCGGTGCTGGAACACGATGCCCAAAGGCACCCGCCCTTCGCAGGACGCGACCAGTGCGCGGGCCGCGTCCAAATCCCGCTCCACCGGCTTTTCCATGAGGATCGGCTTGCCCGCCTCGGCCAATATGCGCACGTAATCCATCCGCGCGTCAGGGGGCGTGATCAGCAGGGCGACATCGACCTCCGGGTCAGCGGCAATCTCGGCCACATTCGCATAGGGCTTGATGCCCCATTGCGCCGCGAAGCGCTCAGTAGAGCCGCGCGCGCAGACGCCATGCAGCGTCACCGCCGCGCTTTCCGCGCAGGCCCGCGCATGGGTCGCGGCCACCATGCCCGCGCCGATCATCGCTACTTTCACTTGGGCCTCCCCCCGGCAGTTGCTGCGCGCCAGTTTAGGAGGATGGCGCGCTGTGAAAAGGGCGAAATGAACTGGTGCGCGCAGACCGGCGGGGCTAGGCTTGCGCGCATGACCGAACTGACCCTGACCGGCATCGCCGCCAAGATCTATGCGCCCATAGCGGCCCTGCCTATCCTGTCGCCCCACGGCCATTGCGACCCCGCCTGGTTTGCCAAGGATAGCGCCTTCCCTGACCCCGCCGCGCTGATCATCACTCCTGACCACTACGTGTTCCGCATGCTCTACAGCCAGGGCGTGCCGCTTGAGGCCATGGGCATCGGCCAGCCCGCCGGCACCACCGACCCGCGCGCCGTCTTCCAGCTTTTCGCCGATCACTGGCACCTGTTTCTGGGAACGCCGTCGCGGCTGTGGATCGCAACCATGCTGCGCGAGGGTTTTGGCATATCGGAGCCATTGACGCCCGAGACCGCGATGACGATTTACGACCAGATCGACGCGGCGCTGGCAACGCCCGCCTTCCGCCCGCGCGCGCTGTTTGAGCGAATGAATATCGCGCTTTTGGCCACGACGGATGCCGCCACCGACCCGTTGCCGCACCATCAGGCCCTGAAAGGAAGCGGTTGGGCCGGCCGCGTCATCCCGACCTTCCGTCCAGACACGGTGCTGGATCCGGGTGATGCGCGCTTTGTGGCTGAGCTGGGCCGGTTGGAGGAAGTCAGTGACACCGATGCCGCCAGCTATCCGGGCTACCTTGCCGCGCTGCGCAGCCGCCGTGCGCAGTTTCGCGCGCTTGGGGCCACCGCCACGGATCACGCGATCGAGCATCTGGACACCGCGCCGTGCAGCACCGCCCGCGCGGCAGAGCTTTACGGCAAGGCCCGCGCAGGCAAGATCGACGACGCCGAGGCCGCCGAGTTTCACGGCCATATGCTGTGCGAAATGGCGGTGATGTCATGCGAGGACGGCATGGTCATGCAGCTGCACGCGGGCAGCAGGCGCAATACCAACGCTCAGGTTTTCGACAGTTTCGGCCGCGACATGGGCGCGGATATGCCTGTCGCTACGGATTGGGTGCGCGGGCTTGAGGGGCTGCTGGGGCGCTGCGGCAACGACCCGAATTTCACCCTCATTGCCTTCACGTTGGACGAGACGACCTATGCCCGCGAACTGGCACCCATGGCCGGTCATTGGCCCTGCCTCAGGATCGGGCCACCCTGGTGGTTCCACGATTCCGTGGCGGGCATCGCACGCTATTTCGATAAGGTGGTCGAAACCGCAGGCTATCAGAACCTGGCAGGTTTCAACGACGACACCCGCGCCTTCATGTCGATACCTGCGCGGCACGACGTGTGGCGCCGCTGCGTGGCAGTGCATCTGGCCGGTCAGATCGCGCGGGGCTATTTCGGCATGGGTGACGCCCGTGACCTTGCCCGCCAACTCAGCCACGATCTGGCCCGCAGCGCCTATAAGCTGCACCTACCATGACCGGGCGTATCCTGCATCTGGGCGTTGGAAATTTTCACCGGGCGCATCAGGCCTGGTACACCCAGGCCGCCCGGGGGTGGCAGATCACCGGCGTGTCACTGCGCAGCCCCGCCTTGCGCGACAAGTTACAGGGGCAAGGCTTTGACTACACCCTTGCCCTGAAAGACGCGCGCGGCACCCGGTTGGAGCGGATCACCGTCCTTGATGACATCCTTTTCGCCGATGACCCCGCCGGGATTAAAGCGGCAGGCCATCAGGCCGATATCATCATGCTGACCGTGACGGAGAAAGGCTACCACCTTGGCCCCGACGGGCAGCTTGATCTGGAGGCCCCTGCGATCAAAGCGGACCTGTCGGGCGACACTCACACAATCTACCCCTTTCTGCTGGGCGCACTTGAAGGGCGGGACAAGCCGGTCACGATCCTCTCATGCGACAACCTCACGGCCAATGGAGACAGCTTGCGCGCGGCACTGTCGCGCTTCGCGCAAGCCTGCGGGAAAGCGCTGACAGCTGAGGTCCGCTTCCCCAACGCCATGGTCGACCGCATCACCCCCGCCACCACCGACGCGCTGCGCGAAGAAGTAGCTAAGGGCGGCATGGCTTGCGCCGCACCGGTGGAGACGGAAGTGTTCACCGAATGGGTGATCGAGGATGACTTCGCAGGCCCCCGTCCCGCATGGGAGGTCGCCGGGGCGCAGATCGTCCCCGATGCCGCCCCTTACGAGATGCGCAAGCTTAGGATGCTGAACGGGGCACATTCGGCGCTGGCCTATGCCGGGCTTTTGAAAGGGCAAGACTACATCCATCAGGCAGTGGCCGACCCTGAGCTGCGCGCCCTGATCAACGGGGTGTTTGACGAGGCCAGCGCCACCTTGCCCGCCCCGGTCGAGACCGACAGCTACCGGGCCGCGCTGCTGGACCGGTTTGCCAATCCCGCGCTCAAACACAGCCTGCGCCAGATCGCCATGGATGGCAGCCTGAAGCTGCCGGTGCGGTTGATTGGCACAATCAGCGATCTGAACGGCGCGACCCCGCATTGCCGCAAGGCCGTCGCCGCATGGATGCAGTTCGTCCAGCAGGAAGTGGCGCAGGGGCGCGCGCTGGACGACCCCAAAGCAACGCAGATCAGCGCCGCCTGCGCCGGGGACGACCCCGAAAACGCGCTCGCGCGGATCATCGGCTATAGCGCCTGACGCTGCCGCTCCCGCATCCAGATCAGCAGGCCTGAGGCGATGATGATGCCCGCGCCCAGCATAGTGTAGAAATCTGGGATATGGCCCCAGATCAGGTAGCTCGACGCGGTCAGGAAGATCAGGAAACTATAGGCATAGGGCATCAGCGTGTTGGCCGCCGCGTAAAGATGCGCGCGGGTCAAAAGTTCATGGCCCGCCCAGCCCCAGACCCCCAGCAGGATCATCACGACCCAGTCAAAACCATTTGCCGGGTTGGTCCATTGCCAGATCGCGAACGGCAGCAGCGCCAGTGAGCCAAAGGCGCCCATGTAGAATTGCATGGTTTCCGCCGCAACGACGCCCGACAGTTTGCGGGTGATGATCGAATAAAGCGCCAGCGCCACGGCGTTGTGCAGTGACAAAAGCATGGCCCAGTGAAACTCCGCCCCGAAGGGCCGCATCACGACAAGCACGCCCACAAACCCCATGCAGATGCCGAAGATGCGCCAAGGCCCCGCCCGCTCCCCCAGCATGGGCCAGCCCAGAAGGCAGGTGATGATCGGCGAGGTGAACATGATCGCCGCCGTCACCGTCAGCGGCAGGTATAAAAGCGCGATGAAGTTCAGCGCGGTGGAGGCCGTCAGCAGGTAGGCGCGAAAGATCACCCAAGCCAGATGGGTGGTACGGAAGCGTTCCAGATCGGCCCCGCCCCGCAGCACTAGCCCGGTAGAGATAAAGAAATGCGCGAAATAGCGCATGAAGGCCAGCTGCAGGGCGGGCAGCCCAGCCAGCACCAGCCATTTTACCGATGTGTCGATCAGCGAGAAGAAGAACCACGCGGCCAGCATCATCGCGATGCCCAGCTGCGCGCGGTCTTCGGTGGCGCGGACCGCTACCCGGCTCATCCTAGCCTTTGAAGTGGTCGGTGTAGAAATCCACCATCTGGCTGACCATGTTGTCGCCGCGCCCCTCTTCCTGCGCCTCCTGCAGCGCCAGCAAGGTGGATTGCGACATGATGCTGTCGACATCGGCGTCAGCGGCCATCTGCGCGTAATAACCCACATCCTTGGCAGCGTTCTTAATCGCGAAGGCCAGCTGCGCGGGGTCGCCATCGACGCCGTATCCCTTGACGAAATCCATCATGCCCGAATGCAGCGGCCCGGCGGACATCACGTCGTAAAGCGCCTTGCGGTCCACGCCCTGAATGTCGGCCATGGCAAAGGCCTCGGCCATCGCATTGGCCACGGTCATCCCGAAGAAATTGTTGATCAGCTTGACCGTGTGACCTGAACCCGACGCGCCGAGGTGAAAGACATTCTCCCCCAGGTCATCCAAGACCGGCTTGGCCTTATTGAAAGCTGCCTCGTCACCTGCGCACATGATGTTCAGCAGCCCGTCCACCGCATGGGCGGGCGTGCGGCCAAGCGGCGCGTCCAGATAGGCCGCGCCTGCGGCCGCAACCTCTTTGGCCAGCGACTGGGTCGAGGCGGGCAGCGACGTGCCGAAATCAACCACTACCGAGCCGGGGTTCAGGCCTGCGATCACACCATCAGGTCCACGCATCCGGCTTTCCACTTGATCGGAGGTCCCCATGCACAGCATCACCACCTCGCTGGCGGCGGCCAGATCGCGGGCGGTTGTAACCTCGGTCGCGCCGCGTGCAACGGCTTTATCGACATGCGTGCGATCCCGGTTGGCAAGCACAGTCAGCGTATGCCCCTGATCCTGCAGCCGCCCCACCATTGCGCCGCCCATCAGGCCAAGGCCCATAAATCCGATTTTGCTCACGCCGTCTCTCCTCAGTTTTCCAATATCAATGCCGCCCCACGACGGCCTAGTTCATCGCTGCATTTTGCACCAGCCCCATTGCCGCCGGTGCAGACCGACAGCCCGTCGTCCAGACGCCGGATTTCGGGCAGGCGGTCATGGGTCCAACTGGTCACGCAAGCATCCATCGTAACACCGCGGATCGCGAGCGTGGGCATCAGTGCGCGGATCATCGCCTCCAGCCGGTCGCGCACATCCGCGTTGCCGCCCGCGCGGAACCACTGACCCACGGCCTCGGGCCCATCAAGGCGCACATCCTCAGGATCGCCGCCCAGTTTCACGTATATCCTGCCATCGGGGTAGCGGATCGGGGGCAGCAGATAGGGGTCCTCCGGCGCTTCATAGACCAGAGACGGCATACTGGCGAGCCGCGCGGCCTGTTCTGCGTCGATCTCGAACAGGGCAACGGTGCGGGCATAGACGTCAAGCTGCGGGGGTCGCCCTAGAACGGCGTCGGTCCAGCCACCAGCGGCGACAAGGACCTGGTCAAATGCCAGCAGGCCGTCATCGGTGATGACCCGGCCGCCTTCTACGCCCCGCACCTCCGCGATCAAGCGTTTCGCGCCATGCTCAGCCGCCGCCTTCTGCTGCGCCGCTACCAACCGCCGGGGAGAGATATGGCCCGCCTGACGCCTCTCATAGGCACCGGAAAAATCTGGTGGAAAGTCGAAAAAGGGAAATGTGTCGCGCAGCCCGTCAGGCCCCAAGGCGTGGCTTTCCACGCCGCAAAGCTGAGCGGCCAGATCGACCTGCCCCATCCGGGCATCACTGCCCGCCATCAGCGCGCCCGCTTCCGTGAAAAAGGCGATACCGCTTTCCGCCTCGATCTCAGGGTAGCGCGCGATGGAGGCCGCGCTGACCTCCACCCAGAACGGTTTCAGCGCGTTGTGCCGCGTGATCCGTCCCTCGTCATAATGCGAGCCGTGCACGCCCTGATGGCTGCGTTTGTCTTCAGGCTCGTCCGGCCCGATCAAGGTCACGTCGCAACCCGCCTTGGCCAAATGGCGCGCGGCGGCTGAGCCCATCAGCCCCGCCCCCACGACACCAACCCTCATTCGGCCACCTTGAAGGCGCGGTTTCTGAGCTGCTTTTGCACCTCGTATATGGTGAATTCTTCGGTTGGCAGCGGCGCGGGGATGCGCGCGCCCAGGCTTTGCACGCGCGGCGTCAGCCCCGGCTGCCCGCAAAGCATGCGGCTGTCATAATCCGCGATCCCGGCCCATTTGGTCATCGAGCCCATGATCGGGAATGCATCCGCCGCCATCATCTCGTAGAACAGCAGCCGCCGGTCCCGGTCGGAGACATTGAGCGCCGAGCCATGCACGATCCGCCCGTGGTGGATGGAGATCGATCCCGCAGGCCCAGTGAGCGGCACCGCGTCTTTCATGTCAAACCCGCAGGCCGCCAGGTCCATAGCCCCGGCAAATACCCCGTCCACATGGTGGTCATGGATCGGCCCAAGGTGGGAGCCGGGAAAGACCATCAGCGGGCCGTTCTCCAACGCCATGTCGTCGAGGATCACCGCAATCGCCAGCACGTCGTCATTTGTGTGCGGATAAAAGGCGAAATCCTGGTGCCATTCCACCGCCGCCCCGTAGCCCGCCTCTTTCATGTTCAGCTTCGTCGTGTGCAGCCGCAGATCCGGGCCAATGAGGTCGCGCGCAGGTGCCAGCACATGGTCGGAATACATCAGCTCGCGCATGACCGCGTTATGGGTGTGCGGCAGCTTGATACGGCGGATGCGCGGCGCGTCGGGGTGGTGGCTGTCTTCAAGGTCCAGCTCAGGGGTGGAGGCCGTCAGCCCGCGCGCCTTTTGCTGATAGGTCTCGATCTCCGCATGCAGGGCGGCAAGGATGTCATCGGGGATGCGCCGCTCCAGCACCAGATAGCCATTTTCGGCATAGAACGCCTTCTGGTCCGGGGTGATGGCTTCAAGGCTCATGGTCTCAATCCCTCCAGTTTGGGCAACATGGCGACCGGGTCCGGGGTGATGCCCGTATAGGCCGCAAAGCTGCGCAGCGCCATTTGCGCAAACAGGTCAAACCCGGTGATGCAGCGCAAGCCGGCACCCGCTGCCGCGTTCAGAAATACGGTGTCCGTGGGGGTATAGACCGCGTCAAACGCCCAGGCCTGCCCGCCGATCAGATCAGGCACGAAGGCCGATCCGGGATATTCGACCATGCCCATGGGTGTCGCGTTGACCAGCCCATCCGCGCCGCGCACCGCATCATCGAACGCCTGAGAAGGGATAGCGCGGGCGGGTGGGCCGATGCTGAAAGCGAGGTCTTCCGCCCGCACCCGGTCGCGGTCGTAGATCAGCAGCGCACGCGCCCCGCGTTCAACCAGCGCCGCGCCCAAGGCACGGGCAACCCCGCCGGCGCCGGCCATGACAACCACGCCGGGATCGGTGACATCCGCAATTGCGGCAAGAAACCCCGTGTAATCCGTGTTGAACCCGGTCACATATTCCCCAAACACAAGTGTGTTGCACGCCCCCAGATGCGCCACCTCCGGGTGCATCCCGTCTTCGGCATAGCGCGCCGCGCGGGTCTTGAACGGGTGGGTCACCGTCACCCCCGTCCAGCCCCGGCTGCGCAGCCCATGCACCGTGGCGTCGAAATCATGCGCCGGCTCCTCGGCGCTATCGATCAGGTAGAATTCCAGCGTCACATCATGGGC
>CALHHY010000074.1 GCA_938030665.1 uncultured Litoreibacter sp.
GCAGGCAGAAATCGACGATCAGCGGCCCGCGCGCATTGGGCAGGATTTCCCACAGCATGATGTACCACGCCCCCTCGCCACGGGTCTGGCCGGCGGCCACGTAGTCACGGGTTTTGATGTCCAGCACCAGCCCGCGCACGATGCGAAACACCGTGGGGGAGTTCACAAAGACCACCGCCACAAAGACGATCAACACGTTCTGGTCAATCGAGATAAGCCCGAGCGGGTCCGCGTCCCAGGCCAGCCCCAGATAGAGGTAGCCGCCGATAACCACGGTCAGCGCGATGAACAACATGTTCTTGGAGGGCTGCGTGTAGTAGCGCGAATGCCATAGCAGGACGAGGAAAATCAGCGGGAACAGGAACAGGATCGACGCCATGATCGTCGGCACCCGCCACAGGTAGAAGCCGAAATCGATGCCGGCCTGCCGTATCTCGGGCGTCACCAGCAGGAAGAACAGCAAGATGACCGGGAAGGCCAGCACGAGGTTGGCAAAGAAGGACAGGACGGTATCGAATTTGCCGCCGTAATAACCCGCAGGCAGCCCCAACACGATGCCGACCATGAAGGCGAACAGCGTGGCAGCAGGCGCGATGATCAGCACGATCTGGCTGCCCTGAATGACCCGTGAAAACACATCGCGCGCCAGGTTGTCCCCGCCCAGCAGGTAATGGGGGTAGGCGCCTTCATCGCCTGCGCTGGACATGGGCGTGCCGGGCACCTTGTTTTTCATGCCGGAGACCTGCTCCAACGGGGGGTGGGTCAGGATCAGGTCCAGCGCCGCAAACAGCGCGCAGAAGACCCAGAACATCACCATCGCAAAGCCGATCATGCCCACCATCGAGTCGAACAGCTTGCCGTAAAGCCCCAGCTTGCGTTTGAACGTCATGGACAACGCGAAAGTGACAGCAAGCGCGATCCACACGGGGGTCAAACGCGCGCCGATCTCCCCCAGAATGCCGCCAGTGCCGTAGGGCGTGACGATGCCCGACAGCAGGTAGGCCGCGCAAAGGCCCAGAAGCCCAAGGAAAAGGTAGGTATTGACACGGCCGACCGTCTCGATCACGCCGCCGCGCGACATGGCGGTGCCGTCCGGGTTCACGGTGATGGATGGCGGCGGCGCGGTGAAGGACAGCACGAACTGCACCACAAGCATGACCGCAAACAGCCCCAGCATGACAAAGAAGATCGGGTTCAACATGGTGCCAAGCGCACCGGTCCAGGTAAGCGGGTCCATTATGAAATCCTGATGCGGGGGTTGAGGAAGACATAGCCAATGTCGGAAATCAGCTGCGTGACCAGCACCACAAACACCGCCACGACGGAGCAGCCGAGCAGCAGGTCGATATCGTTGTTTGACGCGGCCTGCACCAGGGTCCAGCCGAACCCCTTATAGTTGAACAGCGTTTCGGTGATGACGACCCCGGTCAGAAGGTAAGGGAACTGCAGCATGATCACCGTGAAAGGCGCAATCAGCGCGTTCCTGAGCGCATGTTTGACAACGATATTGCCGAAGCTCACGCCCTTCAGCCGGGCCGTGCGGATATATTGCGCGGTCATCACCTCTGCCATGGAGGCCCGTGTCATCCGCGCGATATAGCCCACGCCGTATAGTGCGATGGTGGCGACGGGCAGGGTGAAATTCTCGAACGTGGCGTTCTCCATAGCGGAGGTGGCGGAGCCCTTGAACCATTTCAGCCCAAAGGCGGAGGAGGTGAAAACCGCGATGAAGATTACCCCGGACACATATTCCGGTGTGGCCGAGGTGGTGATGGCGAATGTCGACAGGCTGCGGTCGGTGCGCGACCCTTCGCGCATGCCGGCCAGAATGCCGATCAACAGCGCCACAGGGATCATCACCCCGAAGGCCGCCAGCGCAAGCTTGCCGGTCAGCAGCAACCGGGTGCTGAGGATCGAATTGACGGTGTCTTTGAAGACGGTCGAAAAGCCCCAGTTGCCCTGCAGCACGCCGCAATAGTTCGCAACCTCGCGGTTCTCTTCCACTGCACCACTGCCGATCACCTGGGCCTGGTCGTAGCATTGGCCGGATTTTACGCCGTCCTCGTCCGTGTGCACAAAACCCGGCAGCACGCCCAACCACTGGCCGTATTTGACGGGCAGGGGCTCCAAGTAGCCGCGGTCGGTCAGGAAGCTGGTCACCGCCTCGTCCGACATGCGGAAGTTGCCTTCGGTCTTTGCCAGCTTTTCGAGGTTCGGATAGAGGTTCGTCATGAAAAAGACGATGAAAGTCAGGCAAAACGCCGTCAGCAGCATCACGCCAACGCGGCGCAAAATGAATTGGCCCATTTGGGTCCCCTGTTGTCTGTCGGAGCTTTGCGCGACTGCGTCTTTGTGACGTCATTGCCCCGCATGGAGAGGGCGCAAGCTGTTATTCTGGCAAGGGCCGCGCCATGGTGACGCGGCCCCGACCGGTGTGAATTAAGCCGAGAGGCCCCATTTGTAGACCTGCGGCAGATAGGCGATGTGCATATCAAGGCCCACAACCCCCTCACGGGAGTGGCGATAGAGCGAGCGCCAGTACGGCTGGATGGTCACACCCTCGTCACGCATGATGGTTTGCAGCTTCACCATAACCTCGCGGCGCTTCTCGGCATCCGCGATGGAGTTGGCTTCCGCCAGTGCCGCGTCGAACTCGGCGTTGGAGAATGCGGCCTCGTTCCAGGCCTCGCCGGAGCGGTAAGCCAGCCCCAGGATCTGCACGCCAAGCGGGCGGTGGTTCCAGTTGGTCGAGGAGAAGCCGTATTTGGTCCAGTCGTTCCAGAAGGTTGTGCCTGGAATGATGGTCCGCTTCAGGTTGAAGCCCGCGTCACGCAGCTGCGCGCCGACGGCGTCTGTCGTGTTCTTGCGCCAGTCATCGTCGATGGAGATCAGCTCGAACTCGTAATCGGCCATGCCTGCCTCTTCAAGCAGCGCCTTGGCACCTGCGGGGTCATGCTCCATGCCGGGCACATCCGCATATTCAGGGTGCATCGGGCCCACATGGGTATTGTCAGCCGCGATGCCCAGACCGGCATAGCCCAGCTCCAGACAGACGTTGCGGTCGACGGCTTTGGCGATGGCCTGACGGACGCGAACATCGGCGTAAGGCTTCTTGCCGTTCTCGTCTTCGGCTTCCTGGTTCGGACGGATCACGATCGTCGCGGCGGAGGCCACTTCGGATTTGGTCCAGCCCAGCCCGTCGAACACGTCAACAAAGTCTCCGACGGTTTCCCAGATCGTGTCGACCTCTTCGGCCTCGGCTGCGGCAGCCCAGGCGGCAGGGTCCTGACCGTAGTCGATGAACTCAATCCGGTCGAGATACGCGCCTTTGCCTTCGCCGTAGCCCCACCAGTCAAACCCGTCATTGCGCACCACAACGGCCTTCACGCCAACTTCCAGCGACTCGGGCTTGTAGGCCCCGGTGCCGATCGGGTTGGACAGCATCGTGTCAGCGGTGTGCGAGGCGTGGGTGATGGCCGCCGGGTAGTCCGACATGCCTGCGATCAGCGTGATGTCAGGCGCGGGCAGGTTCAGCTTTACAGTGTGGCTGTCGACCACCTCGATGGCGCCGTCAATCGCCTTGTTCGTGTCGGCATCCACCAGCACCGAGAAACGACCCGCCATGGAGTTGCCCTCGACATCCTTGTCGCACCAGCCCGCAATATTGCGTGCCACGTCTTCGGCGGTGAAGTCGTCGCCATTGTTCCATTTGACGCCGCGGCGGACGTTCAGCGTGTACTGGGTGGCGTCCTCGTTGATTTCCCAGCCGGACAGCAGCATCGGCTCGAAAGAACCGTCGGAATTGTATTCCACCAGATATTCCAGCCAGCCGGCGGTGAACGCGGCCATCTGTGTCCAGTCATAGGTGCGTGGGTCTTTGGTGGCTCGGACTTCCATTTGCATCCGAAGCGTGCCGCCCTGCTGGGCGTGGCCTGCGGCCTGGGCAGGTGTCGCGCCGATCATGCCATAGGCAGCCGTCGCGGTCACACCGACCATCGTGGCGCGGGTCATGAATTCCCGGCGGTCCATCTGGCCTGCCAGATATTCCTTTTTGTACATTTCTGCAGCGGGGTGCACAGGCGCCCCAGTCAGCGTTGTGTTTGTCATGTCTTTCTCCCTGTTGGACATTGACGATCGTGCGCGAGGCGGCGGCGGGCAGCTTAAGCCCGGCCTATGTCGCTTGTTAGCGGCGACCGGTATCGGTCGCCATGCTCTCCCCGCAGCTTGAAGCGACATTGCGCCTGATTTTCGCATGAGGGTCAACGGTTGAAAACGTCATCTTGTTAGGAAATTACGACAAGTCACGGGCCAAGCCCTCACGATCACATCATGTGACGTAGGGGCAGGCGCTGACCCTTTTGATATCCGGAATTCAGCGTCTCGATTTTCGAAAACTTGAGGGGTTTTCGCCCGTCTGGGCCTGAAATGCGCGGGTGAAATAGGCGGGCGACGAGAATCCCAGCCGGTCGGCGATCTGGTTCACAGGCTGCTCGGTATGGACCAGCGCGTCGCAGGCGGCGTTGATGATCCGCTCGTTCAGCAGCGCGGAGGCGGGTTTGCCGGCCGCGCCTTGCGTCAGCCGCGTCAGATGGGTGGGCGTGACCTGTAGATCGGAGGCAAAATCGCCCAGGCTCAGACCTTCCTGTGCGCGTATCGCGACCGTGTGGCTGAAGGCTGACAGCAACCGGTCGGATTTCCCACGGTCTTCGGCAGGTTGCTCCGCCAGTAGCCGGTCGAGCCAGACCGCGATCATCATCACATGCGCCTGAACGGCGCGGCGCTGGCCGATGCGCGGCTCTGACAGTTCGCGGGCCAATGCGTCAATCAGCCCGGTGATCTCGGCCTGCGACTGCATCTGCCCGACCCGCATGATCGCTGGTTGGCGCGGCAGACCCGCGTAATCCTCATTGGGTAGCCGAACCACCATGCCGTGCGGGGCTGCGAACATCTCGTAGCTGAAAAGCGTGTTGCGCGGCACGAAGATGGCCGTGGCAGGGCTGACCCCGCGCAGCCGGCAATCGACCATGAACCGCCCCTGACCGCGCGCGATCCAGAACAGCACCGGGTAATCCAGCGCCCGCGCCGTATCTGACTTCCAAACTTCGCCGCGCAAAGCGCTGGCCAAGGTCTCTACCCGTGGCATTTGTGGTATACGCATGATCGGTTTCACCCCCGTGCAACCTGCAGGCAACGTGCCTTCCCCACGTCTATGTTATGCTGCATCGCAGCCAAGATAAAGGTGGGTGAGGTTTTGTCGGCGTGGGTTAGCCCAAAGCGGGGGCGTCAATCCGCCGCCAATCGCCCATTCGGGCGCGAAACCAGGTCCGCTGGCGCTTGGCATATTGGCGCGAGGCGATGATTGCGCGCTCCCGTGCCTCGCTGAGCGTCAGTTGACCTTCCAGATGCGCCATAAGCTCTGGTGCGCCGATGGCTTTGGCGGAAGGACGTTGCGGGTCCCAGTTGTGGCGCTGCGCCCGGACCTCCTCCAACGCGCCCTGATCCAGCATCTGGTCAAAGCGGCGCGCGATGCGGTCGTTCAGCCATTCCTTCGGGCTGTCCAGGACCAGCCCCGTCGCCTTGGCCATCGGCAGAATAGGCGGTGGGGTGTCATCCTGCCAGTCGCTGATCTGGCGCCCGGTATGGGTTAGCACCTCCCAGGCGCGGCGGATGCGGGCGGGGTTTTGCGTGTCAATGCGGGACCTTGTACCGGCATCCAGCGCGGCCAGCATGTCGTCAAGCGCGGTGTGGTTTGCAGCGTCGCGGATATGGGGCGGGGTCTGCGGGATGTCGGCCAAACCTTCCGTCAGCGCCGTGAAATTCAGCCCCGTCCCGCCCACGATGATCGGACGGGTGGTGGTCAGCAGTGGCGTCACCTCCCGCAGCCAATGGCCGGTGGAATAGGGCGCATCACAGGCCACATGCCCGTAAAGCAGGTGCGGTGCGCGCGCCAGATCAGCAGCGTCGGGGCGGGCAGACAGCAGCTGCCAGCAGGCAAACACCTGCAACGCGTCGGCGTTGATAATGGTGCCGCCCTGATGCTCAGCGATTGCAAGGGCCAGACCCGACTTGCCGGAGGCTGTCGGCCCCGCGATCAGCAGCGGCAGGTCAGGGTCTATAGTTTTTATCAATTCCAGCACGTTACCGCCTGATCTTCATCTATTCACGCGGTGCCACGCGCTTCGGCGTTGAACCCGCCTCGGTTTTCCGACATTTTGCCGCCAATTTGCAAGCGCCATAGCGAGGGCCCAGATGAACGACGCCACCCCCAAAACCACCTACCGCCGCGTGTTGCTAAAGATATCAGGCGAAGCGCTGATGGGGGATCAGGGCTTTGGCCTTCATCCCCCTACTGTGGAACGGATCGCGCGCGAGGTGCAGACGGTCCATGAAATGGGCGTCGAGATTTGCATGGTGATCGGGGGCGGCAATATCTTCCGGGGGCTTCAGGGCTCCGCCCAGGGGATGGAGCGCACGACGGCCGACTATATGGGGATGCTCGCCACCGTGATGAACGCGCTGGCGATGCAGGGCGCGTTGGAGTCGCTTGGCATCCACACGCGGGTGATCTCGGCGATTACCATGAACGAGGTGGCGGAACCTTATATCCGCCGCCGCGCCGTGCGCCACCTGGAAAAGAAGCGCGTCTGTATCTTTGCGGCAGGGACCGGCAATCCTTATTTCACGACCGACACCGCCTCTGCTTTGCGCGCGAACGAGATGTCCTGCGAGGCGATCTTCATGGGCAAGAACGGGGTGGATGGCGTCTATGACAAGGACCCCGCCTTGCATGCGGACGCTACCCGTTACGACGAGATCAATTTCGACGACGTGCTGGCCAAGCGGTTGAAGGTCATGGACGCCTCCGCCATTGCGCTTGCGCGCGACAACAACCTGCCGATCATCGTGTTCTCGCTGGACGAGCCGGGTGGTTTCCGTGGCATCCTGGCGGGCGAGGGGACCTATACGATCGTGAAGGACTGACGCGTCTTCGTGCCTCGGCGCGGTCCCAGGGTTAACAAAATCCCTAATTTATGCTAGGCTTGCTCCATTGTAAGATTTATTATTGGAGAAAGTTATGGACGCTATTCGCACACTTCTTGCGCAGAATGCATTGATTGTCTCGCGTATGAACGCAATCGAAAGCCTCGTTGTCAGCGGCAAATTTAATATCGGGACAATCGCAGATCCCGGACCGGACGGCGGCGGATTTGGCGGTGGCCTGATTGGTGGCGGCATCTTTGGTGGTGGGCTGGGGCCTATTGCGGATCCGTCCCCCGTGGACCTCGGCAAGCTTAGCAAGGTACAGCTTGAAACCCGGCTGGCCGATATCGAATACAGCCGCAAGAAGCTCGACACGCTGGAAGAGATGTTCAAGGGCGCTTTGAAAAAGCTCTGATCCGTCTGGTTCTGGGACGCGCGCCGGGTATTTCAGGCGTGCGACCCCCGTTTTTGATTTAAGTCTGTTTAACCTCAGGAGGGCGCCACATGCTGGACGCTGCCCAATCTCGCACTGCGACACTCAAGACCCTATTCGTTGGCTTTCAGGACCAGGACAACCTCGGGTTGCGATACCTGATGGGCGCGGCCGCTGCGGCCGGGCATGAGACGGCGATCGAAACCTACGACCGCAACCCGCAGCCGCTGATTGATCGCGTGCTGCGCGAAAAACCCGATTTCATTGGTTTCTCCCTCATTTTCCAGTATATGACCGGTGAATTTGGCGATGTGATAGATGCGCTACGCCGCGCCGGTGTAACGTCCCATATCTCGATTGGCGGCCATTTCCCTAGTTTCGATTATGAGACGGTCATGGGGCAGATCAGTGGCGCCGACAGCGTGATCCGTTTCGAGGGGGAGGCGACGCTGGTAGATCTGCTTGGCGCGCTTGCCAAGGGCGAAGACTGGCGGCGCCTTGCCGGTTTGGTCGCGCGGCTTGATGACGGCAAGCTGCATGCCAACCCGCTGCGTAAACAGATCATGGATCTCGACAGCATCGCCTGGCCGGATAGGGCTGACATCGGCTATGAGCAGACCGCCCAACCCACAGCCGCCATTCTGGGCTCGCGCGGATGCCCTTGGAACTGCGATTTCTGCTCGATCAGACCGTTCTATGAGGCTCAAGAAGGAAGCCTGCGTCGCCTGCGCAGCCCCTGCGACGTCATGGAAGAGATGCGCCATCTGTATCATGACCGAAGTGTATCGCTATTCCTGTTTCAGGATGATGACTTTCTGGCAACTGGGGCGCGTGCGCGGAACTGGGCGGGGGAGCTGTCTGATCTAATTGCCGACAGCGATATCGGCGGCAAGGTCTCATGGAAAATGTCTTGCCGATCAGATGAGCTGCGCCCCGACATTATCGCGCGGATGGTGCGCGGCGGGCTGACCCACGTGTATATGGGCGTCGAAAGCGGCGACGTCCAAGGGCTCAAGAACATGAACAAGATGATGTCGCCGGACAAGCATCTGGACGCCGGACAAATGCTGCGTGACGCGGGTCTGTCTTTTGATTTTGGCTTTATGCTGATGGACCCGTGGTCGGATTTCCGCATGATCCGCGCCAATGCCCAGTTTCTGGAGACTTTCGTCGGTGACGGCTGGTCAGTGGCCAGTTTCTGCCGCATGCTGCCGTATTCGGGGACGCCAATAGAACGAAAGCTAAGGGCCGAGGGCCGGTTAGAAGGCTCGGGATTTGAGCCCGATTACAAATTCCTCGACCCCAAGCTCGACCGGTTCTACGCCTGGATGCTCGAGACCTTCCACACCCGGAATTTTACCAATGAGGGTCTGTCGCATCTGCTGCGGGCCATGCTGTTCGAAAGCCGGCTGCAATCGGCGCAGACCCGCTGGATGTCGGAGGAGGAAACCCGCTGGCTGCAATATATCACAGCGCGGACCAACCGCTCCGCCGTGACCACTGTGTTGCAGGCCGTCGATTATTTCGAGCGTACCGCGCTTGATGAAATCGTCGTCTATGATGGCTTTCTCGCCGCTCTTACCGCGCGCGAGCTGCACGAGCAGGCGACCCTGACGTCTCAGCTGCATGCGTTCTGGACAGACCCTGACCGGCAAGCGCGCCGGCGCGCGCAGCATCAGAGCCTTCTGGGTGGATTTGAAGGCAGCTGGACCTTTGACAGCGCCGAGGCCTGGGAGACGCGGGGGGTTGGTGTGCGCTAAAGCACCCATCCGGCCAGGAATAAAATCTTGAACTGGCGTTGCCTGCAGCGCTGAGCTAATGATGTCGCAAAACCAAAAACACTCCGGGACGCGACATGGCCGACGACTTCATACTTGATACCGACGATATTCAACGCCGGATGGATGGGGCGATGAGCAGCCTGCGCTCCGAATTTGCATCGTTGCGGACGGGGCGGGCCTCAGCCTCGATGCTGGAGCCTGTGATGGTGGACGCATACGGCTCCATGACGCCGATCAACCAGGTTGGCACGGTGAACGTGCCCGAGCCGCGGATGGTCACCGTCAATGTCTGGGACAAGGGCCTTGTAAGCAAAGTCGAGAAAGCGATCCGCGAAAGCGGGCTTGGCATCAACCCGCAGCTGAACGGCACCATCATCATGCTACCGATCCCCGAGCTGAACGAGGAGCGCCGCCGCGAGCTGAGCAAGGTGGCAGGCTCCTACGCCGAAAATGCACGCGTCTCGATCCGCAACATCCGGCGCGACGCGATGGATCAGATCAAGAAGGCCAAGGCCGACGGGATGTCTGAGGATGACCAGAAAATCTGGGAGGCCGAGGTGCAGGAGATGATCGACGCCCAGATCAAAGCGGTCGACGGCGCGTTAACGACCAAGCAAGAAGAAATCATGCAAGTATAATGCAGCGATCATGCAAGTTGGGGGGGGCCTCATTGACCAAAAAGGAAAAGTTGAATGACCTTCAGTGACCACGGCGCGGACGGCCCCAACCATGTAGCCATCATCATGGACGGCAATGGCAGATGGGCCACGCAACGCGGCAAGCCCCGATTGTTCGGCCACCAGGCAGGCGCCAAGCGGGTGCGCCAGGTCGTCGAAACCTGCCCCACGCTTGGCGTGAAATACCTGACCATCTTTGCTTTCTCGACGGAGAACTGGAAACGCACCCAGTCCGAGGTTGCAGGCCTCATGGCGCTGTTTCGCCGCTACATCCAGCGCGAGGCGAATTACCTGCACCGGCTCGGCACCCGCGTGCGCTTCATCGGCGAGCGGGAGAAGCTGGACAGTAAGCTGCAAAAGTTGATGGACTATCTGGAGAAGCTGACCGAAGAGAATGACGAGACGCATCTGACCATTGCGCTGAATTACGGTGCGCGGGACGAGGTAACGCGCGCCACGCAGCGCCTTGCCGTCGAGATTGCGCAGAAGCGGCTGCTGCCGGAGCAGGTGAATTCCGAAGTGCTTGCCTCCTTCCTTGATACCTGCATGTTGCCCGACCCCGATCTGGTGATCCGTACATCGGGCGAGGCGCGGATCTCCAACTTCCTGCTCTGGCAATCGGCCTACGCGGAATACGAGTTCATCGACACTCATTGGCCCGATTTCAGCCCCGACGTCTTTGCCGCCGTTGTCGGCCGGTTCGGCGCGCGTGAGCGTCGATTTGGCGCCGTGAGGGCCTGACCTTTTGAGCCTGCAGGCGGAGAAGTTTTCCGACCTCTGGGTTAGGATGGGGTCCGGCGCGGTCATTGCTGTGATCGGCCTGACTTGCGTCTGGCTGGGTGGCGCGCCGTTTCTGGCACTGTGCTGTTTTCTGACCGGCGCCCTGGTATGGGAGCTTGTTGGCATGCTTGGCGGCGGCCCGAAACGGGCGCTGACCCTGGGCATCGGGGCGGCGCTCGCCTTTCTGGCGGCACGGCTGCTGCCACTTGGCGTAGGGCTGCCGTTCATTCTTTTACCATCCATCGCGGGGATCGCGCTTTTGTCGCGCAACCGCACGCTTTACATGGTGTTCACGGCACTGATTATCATCGCGGCCTACGGGTTGGCGGTGCAGCGGGTCGATTTCGGTTTCACCTGGATGCTTTGGCTCGCCCTCGTCGTGATTGTGACCGATGTCGCGGGCTATTTTGCGGGGCGCTTCCTTGGCGGGCCGAAATTCTGGCCCCGGGTCAGCCCCAAGAAAACCTGGTCCGGGACCATCGCCGGATGGGTGGGCGCGGGGGCTGTGGGTGCCTATTTCATGGGGCAACCCGGCGTCGGACCTGAGGTAGTTGGCATCTCCATCGCGCTGTCGATGGCCTCCCAAATGGGCGATATCGCGGAAAGTGCGATGAAACGCAAAATGGGGGTCAAAGATAGCTCTAATTTGATCCCGGGACATGGCGGTGTGTTTGACCGGTTTGATGGGATGCTGGGCGCGTCGGTCTTCTTGCTGCTGATCGAACAGATCGTCGAATTTCCGCCCGTCCTTTTCTAGACATGCGCCGTGTCACCATTTTCGGGGCGACCGGCTCCATCGGTGAAAGCACCGTTGACCTGATCGCGCGCGACCCCGACGGATATGAGGTGGTCGCCCTGACCGGCGGTCGAAACGTGGGACGGCTGGCGGAGCAGGCGAAAGCGCTGAATGCCGGCCTGGCGGTGACCGCGTTTGACGAGGGTTACGCCCCGTTGAAGGAAGCGCTGGCAGGAACAGGGATCGAGGTGGCCGCGGGCCAAGATGCACTGATCGAGGCCGCCACCCGATCTGCGGATTGGACGATGTCAGCGATTGTCGGCGCGGCGGGGCTGCTGCCTGGGCTGGAGGCGCTGAAACAGGGCAATACATTGGCGCTGGCCAACAAGGAATCGCTCGTCACGGCGGGCCCGCTTCTGATGGCACAGGCCCGCGCGCATGACGCGACCGTCTTGCCGGTAGATAGCGAGCATTCAGCCGTGTTCCAGGCGCTGGTCGGCGAGGACATCAACGCGGTAGAACGGATCATCATTACTGCGTCGGGCGGCGCGTTCCGCGACTGGCCGGATGAGGCCCTGAAAAAGGCGACCCTCAAAGACGCGTGCACCCATCCAAATTGGGATATGGGGCAGCGGATAACCATTGATTCAGCATCGCTGTTTAACAAGGCGATGGAGCTGATTGAAACAAGGGAATTCTTTGGCGTGCCGGCTGACCGGATCGAAACCGTGATCCATCCTGAAAGCCTGATCCACGCGCTGGTGGGCTTCGCGGATGGGGCACTGATGGCACATCTTGGGCCGCCTGACATGCGCCACGCCATTGGCTATGCGCTGCATTGGCCGGATCGCGGCCATGTCCCGGTGGACCGGCTTGATCTGGCACAGATCGGCCAGCTGAATTTCCGCCGCGCCGATCCTGCGCGCTACCCGGCTTTGCGGCTGGCGCGCGAGGTGATGGAGGCGGGCGGGCTGGCAGGTGCCGTCTTTACCGCCGCGAAGGAAGCTGCGCTTGATGCGTTCATAGCGCAACACATCGGTTTTCTTGATATGGCAGGTGTGGTTGACGCCACGCTGACGACACTTTCCGGTGAGATTGCGGCCAGCGGTGATCTGTCACTTGATTCCGTCATCGCCGCGGACCATTTGGCACGTAAGACCGCCGACACGCATATTGCCGCGCTACGCTGAGGGGAGCGACATGGATATTCTGTCTCTGATACCAACATTCGGCGGGATTGGCTGGGCGGTGATTGCTTTCATCGTCGCCTTGTCGGTCATCGTGGCGATCCATGAATATGGCCATTACATCGTCGGCCGCTGGTGCGGCATCCATGCGGAGGTGTTTTCGATCGGCTTCGGCCGCGTGCTGTGGTCCCGCGTCGACCAGCATGGCACGAAATGGCAGATCGCGTTGCTGCCCTTCGGCGGTTATGTCAAGTTTCTTGGGGATGCGGACCCGGCGTCTGGCAAGGATGGCGGTACCATCAACGCCCTGTCGGAGACAGAACGTAAGCGGACCATGCATGGCGCGGATCTCTGGCGTCGGGCGGCCACCGTTGCGGCGGGACCCGTGTTCAATTTCATCTTCTCTATTCTTGTATTTGCCGCTGTCTTCTATTTTTCAGGCCAACCGGCGGCGCGCGCGGTCATTGGCGAGCTGAAACCGAATCCTGGCAACGAAGAGCGGTTCGAAACGGGTGACGTGCTGCTGAGCGTGGCAGGACAGCCAGTTCAAGATTTGACGGACTTTTATGAGGTCAGCCGCGAATTGCCACCTACTGGGTCGGTTAGCTACGTCGTGGAGCGTGACGGCGCTGAGATCAGCTTCGACAGCATTTTCCCATTCCCTCCGATCCTTGACAGTTTGCAGCCAAAATCGGCGGCTGTGTCAGCAGGGCTTGAGCAAGGTGATGTGATCCTGGCAGCAGGCGGCGCGCCCGTTTGGTCGCTCACGCAGTTGCGGGACATTGTCCAGGAAGGCGAGGGGGCGCCGATGGCGCTGGAGGTCTGGCGCGGCGGGACCGTGCTGGACGTCACCCTGACCCCCCGCCAACGTGACGTCCCGACGGAAGATGGGTTCGAGACGCTTTGGCTTATCGGCTTCTCCGGCGGCGCCTTTTTTGAACCGCAGACCATCCCCCTGCCTTTGGGTGAGGCGGTGACCGGTGCTGTGACTGCGACATGGAACTACATCCTGACCAGCCTGTCAGGTCTTTGGCATATTGCGTCCGGGCAGATCAGCTCCTGCAATATGTCGGGGGCCATCGGCATCGCGCAGGCGTCGGGCCACACGGCGAGCCAGGGACCAGTGGAATTCATCATGTTCATCGCGGCACTCTCAACCGTTATCGGATTGATCAACCTGTTCCCGATCCCGGTGCTTGATGGCGGTCACCTCGTTTTCCATGCCTATGAAGCAATCTTCCGTCGTCCTCCGAACGACCAGGTGCTGAATGTGCTGATGACCGGCGGGCTGATGATCCTGATGTCTGTCATGGTTTTTGCCCTGAGCCGGGACATTCTGTGCGTTTAAACCGGGCCTAGGCATCCGTCGCGATCGGGTATTTCGCAGCTCAGCCGCATTTTCGCCAATTTTTGCGTTTATTAGGAATGAAGACACATCCTTTCTGGAGCCATGCGCCATGCAACGTATCGAAGACGGATATCGCGGAATGCGCCTTTTGATGAATCTGAACTGGGATCGCTTGCTTTGGCCGACGGCCATTACAATCGGGCTTATGATCGGCAGCTACGCAGTCCCTGTCTGAGTTTACGCGACGATCCTAACCACCACATCCCGACGCTAACAAAGCGCCCCGATTTTGCGGGCGTTTTTGGCGTTTGTGCTTTTGACAAGGTCGTGAGTACAGGCTACCAGTGAGACACAACATAAGGTGTCAAATCAGGGCGGTGGGACAATGAAGATCGCAAAAGCGACGGGACAGGCATTTTCAAGGCTCAAACTATTCAGCGTGCTTGGTCTGTTAGCCCTCTCGCCTGTTGTGCCGAGCCTTGTTCCGACGCCGGCTTACGCGCAGCAATTCACGATCACCTCGGTCGAGATTAACGGCAATGAACGGATCGAGGATGCGACGGTCCTGAGCTTCCTGAACCTGCCACAAGGTCAGGCGGTCAGCGCGGCCCAGCTTAATGACGGCTTCCAGCGCCTGCAGCAGTCTGGTCTGTTCGAGACGGTCGACATCGTTCCCGCCGGCAACCGGCTGATTGTGACGGTGAAAGAATTTCCCACCATCAACCGCATCAATATCGAAGGCAATGAGCGGCTGTCCGATGAGGACCTGCTGCCGATTTTGCAATCCCAGTCCCGCCGCGTCTACAACCCCGCCACGGCGGAGGCTGATGCCGCCGCGCTGACCGAAGGCTACCGCCAGGCTGGCCGGGTGGCTGCGACGGTGACCCCTCGGATCATCCCGCGCTCCAACAATCGGGTAGATCTGGTTTTCGAGGTCACCGAAGGTCGTGTCACGGAGGTGGAGCGCATCAGTTTTGTCGGCAACCGCGCCTTTTCCGACAGGCGCCTGCGCCGCGTGGTTGAAAGCAAGCAGGCCGGGATTTTTCGGGCGGTTATCTCGTCAGACACGTTTATCGCGGACCGGATTGCCTTTGACCGTCAACTGCTGAACGATTTTTACCTGTCGCGCGGCTATGTAGACTTTCAGGTCCTCTCGGCGACGCCAGAACTGACCCGCCAGCGCGATGCGTTTTTCGTGACCTTCAACGTGCGCGAAGGCCAGCAGTTCCGTTTTGGCGAGATAACGACCACCAGTGGCCTGTCGGAAATCGACCCGCAGGTCTATCAGGATGTGAACAAGATCAAGTCCGGCATGATTTATTCGCCTGCACGAATTGAGAACACGATCACCCGAATGGAGCGTCTGGCGATTCAGCAAGGGCTTGATTTCATCCGGGTGGAACCGCGCATCAGCCGTAACGACGCGGACCTCACGCTTGATGTCGAATTTTCTGTCATCCGTGGCCCACGGGTTTTCGTGGAGCGCATTGACATCGAGGGCAACGCGACCACGCTGGACCGGGTGGTGCGCCGCCAGTTCCGCACGGTCGAGGGCGATCCCTTTAACCCACGCGAAATCCGCGACGCGGCGGAGCGTATCCGCGCGCTGAACTTCTTTACCAATGCGGATGTGAACACGCGCCAGGGCTCCGCCCCGGATCAGGTTATTGTGGATGTTGATCTTGAAGAGACGACGACCGGGACCTTGGGCTTCGGCGCCAGCTTCGGCTCCGAGAATGGGGTTGGCTTCAACGTCAACTTCTCCGAAAGAAACTTCCTGGGGCGCGGGCAAACCTTTGCCTTCTCCTTTGACACCGCGTCGGACACGCAGAACACCTCGATCACCTTTGTCGAGCCTGCGCTTTTGGGCCGTGACCTGCGGTTTGGGCTGTCGGCCTTCTATCGCACGACGGATTCCGAATTTGCGGATTTTGACACGCTGAATGTCGGCATCGAGCCGAGCCTGGAATTCCCTGTTTCCGAGAATGGCCGGTTGCGACTGAACTACCGCCTCAGCCGCGACACAATCGACAATGTTGACCCTGAAGTGTCGGCGATTGTGCAACGTGACGAGGGGACGGAAACGACCTCCGCCATTGGCTATCTCTATAGTTATGACACCCGCCGCACCGGGCTGAACCCGACATCGGGCGTGCTCTTACGCTTCGGTCAACAGTTCGCCGGCGTCGGCGGTGACCGCAACTATATCACCACGACTGGCCTTGTTTCGGGCGAGACGCGGGTGGCCCGTGAAGAAGTTTTGCTGCGGGCGACGTTCGAGTTCGGGGCGCAGACCCAGCTGTCAGGCAATAGCCGGATTACGGAGCGGTTCTTTCTGGGCTCGCGCCGCCTGCGCGGTTTTGAAGGAGATGGTGTTGGGCCACGTGACCTTGGCTCGACGGATGAGGACGCGCTTGGTGGCAACTTCTTCGCCGTGGCGCGGTTCGAGGCGGAGTTCCCCCTCGGTCTGCCCGAAGAGCTGGGCATCAGCGGCGGTGCCTTCTTCGATGTGGGCTCCGTCTGGGGGCTGGATGACACGGCCGGTACGGCGGGCGAGGTCGATGACAGCTTCAACCTGCGGGCCAGTGTGGGCGTCTCGGTCTTCTGGAACACGCAGATTGGACCTTTGCGGTTCAATTTCTCGCGGGCCGTTGTCAGCGAGGATTTCGACCGGGAGCGTAACTTCGACCTGACCGTCTCGACCCGGTTCTAGGGCCATGTGGGCGCGGCTGCTGGCCCTTTGCGTGGCGCTTGCCTGCACCCAGGCCGCCGCGCAAGACCTGTCTGCGCGCAACGCACCGCCCATCCTGACGCTAAATCAGGACCGCCTCTACGCGGGCTCCCTTTTCGCGCAACGCGTCCGTCAGGACATCGCGGAACGCTCCCGCGCATTGGCGTCCGAGAACCGGCAGATCGAGGCAGAGCTTATTGCCGAGGAACAGCAGCTTACCCAGGACCGCGCGACCATGGACCCCGTCGCCTTCCGGGCCTTGGCGGAGGATTTTGACGAGCGGGTTACGGCCATTCGCAAGGCCCAGCTGGACAAGCGCGACCGCCTTCAAGACGAAGCGGAGGAGGAACGGACCCGGTTTTTCGAGCTGGCTTTCCCGATTTTGATCGCACTGGTTGATGAGACTGGCGCGCTGGCCATTCTGGACCCAAGCGCGGTGATCTTGTCATCGCGCTCCATTGATGTGACCGAGCTGGCGCTGGAACGGATCAACGCCGCCTTGGGGGAAGGGCCCGCGCGCCCCATCGAACCCGTGGCCCCTGTCGCCCGCCCGATTGACCCGCCCACGCCCGTCGAGGACCAGCCTTGAGCGCCGCCCAAGACTTGTGTGCCTGCGTGGGCGCTGATAGGTCTGCTGAAACAAAAACTCCCGCGCTGCGTTGGCTCGCAGACCGCTACGGGCCCCGAGCAACAAGGTGCCAGAATGACTGATCTTCCCACATCCGCAGATATCGACCTGATCAAACGGATCATCCCGCATCGCTACCCGTTTCTGCTGATTGACAAGGTCGAGGATATCGTGCCCGGAACCTCGGCCACGGGGATCAAGAACGTCACCTTTAACGAACCGCATTTCCAGGGTCATTTCCCAAGCACGCCGATCATGCCGGGTGTGATGATTATCGAGGCGATGGCGCAGACGGCCTCGGTCATGGTGGGCATCACGATGGGAATGATCGACAAGGAGTTGTTGGTCTATTTCATGGGAATTGATGGCTGCAAATTCCGGCGCAAAGTTGTTCCGGGCGATGTGCTGCGGATGGAAGTGACCGTTACCCGCGGCCGGCCCGGCGGCAAGGTGTGGAAGCTGAAAGGCGTGGCGACCGTTGACGGTGAGGTGGCCGCAGAGGCGGAGCTGACCGCCATGATGGATATCCCCAAAGCGTGATCGGAGCCCTGCAATGACCGCCCAGATACATCCGACGGCACTGATCGAGGAGGGGGCGAAGATCGACCCTACGGCCTCCGTAGGTCCGTTCTGCACGGTAGGTCCGGAGGCCGCGATCGGGCCGGGGGTTGTGCTGAAAAGCCATGTCGTCGTGACGGGCAAAACCACCATCGGCGAGGAGACGATCATCTTTCCTTTCGCCGTTATTGGCGAGATCCCGCAGGATTTGAAGTTCGACGGCGAAGAGACCCGCCTTGAGATCGGCGCGCGCAACCGCATCCGCGAGGGCGTGACGATGAATACCGGCACCACCGGCGGCGGCGGGCTGACCAAAGTGGGCGACGATTGCCTTTTCATGACCGGCGCGCATGTGGGCCATGACGCGATTGTCGGCAACGGGGTGATCATGGCCAACCAGGCCGCGCTTGCAGGCCATTGCCATATCGAGGACCGGGTGATCATTGGCGGGCTGGCCGGCATCCACCAGTTTGTCCGCATCGGGCGCGGCGCAATCATCGGGGCGGTGACCATGGTGACGAATGACGTCATCCCCTACGGGCTGGTGCAGGCACCGCGTGGCGAGCTGGACGGGCTGAACTATGTGGGCCTGAAACGCGCGGGCGTCGCGCGCGCCGACATCACCGCGATGCGGGCGGCCTACCAGATGCTGCGGCAGGGGGACGGGGCGTTTCTGGATCGGGCCGGCAGGCTGCGTGACGAAACGGAAAGCACCTATGTGCACGAGATCGTCGATTTCATTCTGGGTCGGAGCGACCGGTCGTTCCTGACCCCCAAATAGCAGCCCGATGTTTGCGATTGTTGCGGGCGAAGGTGCGCTGCCGGCCTTGGTGATTGACCATCTGCGTGACACCGATACGCTGTTTCATTTCTGCGAACTTGAGGGATATGGAAGCGATGCGCGCGGTGACATGCCGGTGCTGCGCTTCCGGATCGAGACGCTTGGCAGCTTCATCGCGACCCTGCGTGAGCGCGGCGTCAGCCAGATTTGTTTCGCGGGCCGTGTCGGGCGTCCGCCGCTTGACCCTTCCAAGATCGACGCGGTCACGATGCCGCTTGTTCCTCGCATGATGGCAGCGCTGCAGCAAGGCGACGACGCCGCGCTGCGGACGCTGCTGAGCTTCTTCGAGGAAGCCGGGATCAACAGCGTCGGCGCGCATGAGGTCCGGCCTGACCTGTTGCCAGACCCCGGCGTGCTGACCCGTGCCAAGCCCGAGGCGCAGCATGAAAAAGACGCCCTGCGCGGGGCCGAGATCATCGCCGCCATGGCGCAGGCCGATGTGGGGCAGTCCTGCATCGTGGCGCGGGGGCAGGCATTGGCCATCGAGGCCTCGCCCGGAACGGATTGGATGATGCAGTCATTGATGCGGGAGAACGCCCCTCTCAATCCGGATTTCATGGCCAAGGCCGTGGGCTATGGCGGGGCTTTGAAGCGCGCACGCGAGGTGCCGGAAGGCGGCATCCTGATCAAGGCCGCCAAGCCGGGGCAGGAGCTGCGCATCGACATGCCGGTGATCGGCCCTGACACGCTGCGCCGGGCGGCTCAGGTAGGACTTGACGGCGTCGTGATCGAGGCCGGCCGGGTGATGATGCTGGACGCGCCCACCTGCATCCAGATCGCCGACGCGCAGGGCCTTTTCATATGGGTCAAAGCATGAATATCTACCTGATCGCGGGGGAGCCTTCGGGCGATAAGCTGGGCGCGGCATTAATGGCGGGGCTCAAGCAACTGCATCCGGGCATCGGTTTCGCAGGTGTCGGTGGCCCTGCGATGCAGGCCGAAGGGTTGATCAGCGAATTCCCGATGGAAGAGCTTTCGGTGATGGGTCTCGCAGAGGTGCTGCCCAAGCTGCGCCATCTTTTCAAGCGCCGCGACCAGCTGGCCCGTCACATCACGCTCGCGCGCCCCGACGTGCTGGTGACTATCGACAGTCCCGACTTTTGCCTGCGGGTCGCCCGGAAGGTGCGGGACGCGGCGCCCGCCATCCCAACCGCCCACTATGTTGCCCCGACGGTCTGGGCGTGGCGGCCGGAACGCGCAGCTAACATGGCCGAGGCGGTGGATCATGTGCTGGCCCTGTTCCCGTTCGAGCCGCCTTACATGGAAGCCGCGGGCATGACCTGCGATTTTGTGGGCCATCCGGTCGTGGCCGAACAGCAAGCCACCGAAGCGGAAGAAGCCGCGTTTCGTGCCCAGACCGATATCGGTGACGCGCCGGTCATTCTCGCACTGCCCGGCTCCCGGCTGGGGGAAGTCACCCGGCTGAGCGACCGGTTTGGAGCTGCGTTGCGGGCGGTTTGCGCTGAACATCCCGACGCCCGCATCGTGGTGCCGACAACCCATGCTGTAGCCGCAAAGGTCCATGACCTGGTACGCCGTTGGCCCGGCGCGCCGGTGGTCCTGGACCCGCGCGGCCTGGGTGCGGCGGAGTTC
>CALHHY010000075.1 GCA_938030665.1 uncultured Litoreibacter sp.
GTTTTGCCGCGCACGACTTGCAAATAGGTCTCCGCCGTGGTGGCAAGGTTCTGCGCGGCGGTCAGTTGCAACACTTCCCCTTCCGCGATGGTTGCCGCAGCATTGGACAGCACTGTGAGGACGTCCATCCGGCCCGGTTCCGTCATCAGCTGGAAGGCACGCGCAAAAAGGTAGTCGCCAACCAGCACGCTGGACTGATTGTCCCATAAAAGATTGGCGGACGGGCGGCCGCGCCGCTGTTGGCTTTCATCAACGACGTCATCATGCAGCAAGGTGGCTGTGTGGATGAACTCCACGGTGGCGGCCAGATGGATGTGATAAGGGCCGGCGTAGCCGCATAACCGCGCGGCCGCCAAGGTCAGCATCGGGCGCACCCGTTTGCCACCGGCGTCGACCAGATGTGCGGTCACCTCCGGGATGCGCGGGGCGTGCTCCGATGCCATCCGCTCCCGGATCAACGTATTAACGGCATCCAGGTCCACCGACAGCGCAGTTTGCAAACGGTCATGCGGCTTCACACTCATCTCAGATTGAATCGTCACGCCTGCCTCTTCCCTCGACAAAACCAGCACAGTGTCGTTAGCTCGCGGATATGAAAGAGCTTCTACGCAGCAATGACCCGACCGTAATCGCCTTTGCAAAAGCCCTCCTTGAGGGTGAAGATATAGGCGTGTTTGAAATGGACGTCCATATGAGCGTGCTGGAAGGTAGCATAGGCATTATGCCGCGGCGGTTGATGGTGGTGGACCGCGACCTGTTTGTCGCCAAATCCATCCTGCGCGACAATGATATTGAGCTTCAGGGTTAGCGCAGCGCCGTGGCCGGACAGCCAGAGCTGACGCAGGATCAGTTCCTGGGCGGGCGACTGACAATCTCCCAACCACGACACGGCTATCGCGCGGCGACCGATCCGGTTCTGCTTGCCGCGGCCTGCCCGGCTGAGGCAGGTCAATCCGTGCTGGAGCTGGGCTGCGGCGTCGGTGTGGCCGCCCTTTGTCTGGGCGCCCGTGTCTCGGTGCAAGTGACAGGGATCGAGCTGCAAGCCGACTACGCCGAGCTTGCCCGCAGGAATGCCCGCGACAACGGTATCAAGCTCGACGTGGTCGACGGCGATTTAGCCCAGATGCCGGAGACGCTGAGAGCGCGCAGCTTTGACCATGTCATGCTCAACCCGCCCTTCTTTGGTCCCGGCGCACAGGCCGAGGACCCCGGCAGGGCGCGCGGGCGGCAGGAGCAGACCGCCCTTTCGGTCTGGATCGACGCAGCGCTGCGGCGCTTGAAACCCAAAGGATTTTTGACCCTGATCATGCTGACGGAGCGATTGCCAGAGGTCATCGTGGCGCTTGATGGGCGCGCGGGCGGCGTTGCTATCAAACCACTCGCCCCGCGCGCGGGCAGGCCTGCTGCACGGTTTATTCTGTGTGCGCGGAAAGGGTCGCGCTCAGTCGCCTCCCTCGCTAACCCGTTGGTTTTACATGAAGGTTCGCATCATCGCAGCGACCGGGATGATTACACGCTTGAGGCAAAAGCAGTGCTGCGCGACGGCCATTCACTCAAGTTTTAAGTATTCGACGCGGATTGTTTCCCCGAAATGAAGTGACAGACGAGGTCAAATATGCTGCACTAAAATCCTACACCCACTAAAAGGAGGATTGCCATGACCATCAGTTCGCATTTGTCGGAACTGAAACGAAAGCACGAAGCCCTGTCCGAGAAGGTGGAAGCTGCGCAACGCAGCCCGGGTGCGGACCCCCTGTCAATTGTCGAGTTAAAGAAACAGAAATTGCGCCTCAAGGAAGAGATGACGCGCCTGATGAATTAGCGTCAGGAACAGATTTCTGAGAAGACCCGGCCCCGGTTGCGCAGTTGGCAACCGCGGCCGCTTTTGTATCTAGACCTTGATTTTTCAAGCCTGCTCCACATTACGCGGATCAAGAAAAGTAAGCCCTTCTTCGAACGAGCCGATCGCCTTGGTCTCTTCCGCCACCCATTCAATGAAGCGCGCAACCTGCGGCCGGGTTTCCGAGCCGCGCGGGCAAAGGATGCGGTAGGCTGCATTCAGGCGCATCGCGATTGGCAATGGCATGACAAGCCGTCCGTCCTTCAGATGCGCCTCCGCCATTGAAATCCGGCCCAACACCACCCCGGCAGACGCCAATGCCGCGTCAATTGCATGATCCGACTGGCTGAAATGGGGACCATTCTCCTCCGGCGGTTCCAGCTTGCAGGCCCGCAAGAACACTTCCCAATTGGGGTGCGGTTGCAAGAAACTGGTGTGGTCATCATGCAGAAGCGGCAGACGGGTCAGGTCGGCGGGCTTTCGCAGCTGGCCCGCCAGTTCCGGCGACACCATGGGGGCAATCCACTCGTTGATGATCCGCTTGGAGTAGAAGTTCTCGTCGCTGCCCTGCCCGAACCGGATCGCGACATCAACGTCGTCGCGCTCAAAATCCACCAATTGCAGGCTCGCCGAAAACCGCAGCTCTATGTCCGGATTGGCTTGGGCGAAGGTGAACAGTCGCGGTGCCAACCACTTGGCGGTGAAACCGGGGCCTGCCGTCACGGTCAGCGTCGCACTGTTCAACCGCCGCTGCACGGATCGCCAAGCCGCCTGGAGGGCTGCGAAGCCATCAGCCACGCCGGGCTGCAAAAGCGCGCCTTCCTCGGTGAGTTCGACCGCCCGATTCAGCCGCCGGAAGACGGGGCAACCCAAATGCTGCTCCAGTGATTTGATCTGAAAGCTCAGCGCGGCCGGCGTCACGTTCAGCTCTTCAGCGGCTTGCGCAAAGCTCATATGGCGGGCGGCGGCTTCAAAGGCGCGTAAGGCAGTCAATGGTGGAAGACGATCCATAGCCACATAAGTATATCTTATCTGAACTCATGAAAAGTCTCGTTTGTCCTTTGAATAGTAAAGGCTCATATATCTTTCAATCAAGAAATTCAGTCACCTAAAAGGAACGCCGACATGATTGAGACACATCTGAACCCCCAAGCGAATGAAGCGCAACGGATCGCCCACGAAGCTCGCGCGGACGCGTTTGCATCCCTGTTGCGGTCGTTTCCACGGATGATCTCCGCGATCCGCAACCAACGCTAGTTGACCCGCAGAAGAAAAAGGCCGCCCCAATACGGGACGGCCTCTTTCAAATATCTGATCGGGTTGATCAGGACATGTACTGACCACCATTGGCCGAGATGGTCGAACCGGTGATGAAGCCCGCGTCATCTGATGTCAGGAATGCGACGGTTCGCGCGATCTCTTCCGCTTCGCCCAAACGCCCAACGGGGATCTGAGGCAAGATAACCTCATTCATCACTTTTTCCGGGATCGTGCTCATCATTTCGGTATTGATGTAGCCGGGGGCAACGACGTTGACCGTAATGCCAGCCCGCGCGCCTTCCTGCGCCAGGGCTTTGGTAAAGCCAATGTCACCAGCCTTTGTCGCTGCGTAGTTGGCCTGCGCAAATTGACCTTTCTGACCGTTGATCGAGCTGATCGTCACGATACGGCCAAACTTCCGCTCCCGCATACCGCCCCAGACATTATGGGTCATGTTGAATACGCCATTCAGGTTCGTATCGATACATTCATGCCATTGCTGCGGCGTCATCTTATGGAACGGGGCGTCGCGCGTGATGCCCGCGTTATTGACCAGAATGTCGACCGGGCCAAGATCAGCTTCGATCTGCGCGATCCCGGCTTGGCAGGCGTCATAGTCTGCCACGTTCCACTTATATGTTTTGATGCCGGTTTCAGCGGTGAAGGCCGCGGCCTTCTCGTCATTGCCTGCGTAGGTCGCAGCGACCGAACAGCCATCGGCCTGCAGTGCTTTTGCGATGGCCGCGCCAATTCCGCGCGAGCCGCCGGTCACAAGTGCAACACGGGACATAGTGATTCCTCCTGAATCGTCATTGATAATTTTATTTCTTGGAGAAGTTAGATTGCGCAATTTTCATGCGCAACCCAAATATTGACTCAGGGCCGTTCGAGGCACATGGCAACACCCATGCCGCCGCCGATGCACAAGGTGGCAAGCCCCTTCTTGGCCCCTCGACGCTTCATCTCGAACAGCAGCGTGTTCAAGACGCGGCAGCCGGATGCACCAATGGGGTGGCCGATGGCGATGGCACCGCCATTGACGTTCACGATCTCAGGGTTCCAGCCCATGTCTTTATTGACGGCGCAGGCCTGCGCGGCAAATGCTTCGTTGGCCTCTACGAGGTCCAGATCCTCCGGCTTCCAGCCGGCTTTTTCCAGCGCTTTTCGCGACGCGTAGATAGGGCCAACACCCATGATGGACGGGTCGAGGCCAGCGGTCGCGTAGGAGACGATGCGGGCAAGCGGCTCGATTCCGCGCTTCTCCGCATCATCCGCGCTCATCAGCAGGGTCGCGGCGGCCCCATCGTTGAGGCCCGACGCGTTTGCCGCCGTGACGGAGCCGTCCTTGGTGAAGGCCGGACGTAGCTTTGCCATCGCCTCCATCGTGGCGCCGTGGCGGATATACTCGTCGCTATCGACAGTGATATCGCCTTTGCGCGTTGCAATTGTCACCGCTGTGATTTCGTCAGCGAATTTGCCAGCCTTCTGCGCGGCCTCCGCCTTGTTCTGGGAGCTTACGGCGAACGTATCCTGCGCTTCACGGCTGATCTGCCATTTCTCGGCGACATTCTCGGCGGTTTGCCCCATGTGGTAGCCGTTGAACGCGTCCCACAACCCGTCACGGATCATCGAGTCGATGTATTTCATGTCACCCATTTTCTGGCCTTGGCGCAGGTTGGCGACATGGGGGCTCATGGACATGTTTTCCTGGCCACCGGCGGCGACAATTGCGGCGTCACCCAGCTGAATATGCTGTGCACCAAGTGCCACAGCGCGCAGTCCCGAGCCGCATACCTGATTGATGCCCCAAGCAGCGCTTTCAACGGGCAGGCCCGCATTCACATGCGCCTGGCGCGCCGGGTTCTGGCCTTGCCCACCGGTCAGGACCTGACCCAAAATCGTCTCGGAGACCTCGGACTTGTCGATGCCGGCACGGTCTACCACCGCTTCAAGAACGGTCTTGCCAAGCTCATGCGCGGGTGTGTTTGCGAAAGATCCCAGAAAGCTTCCGACCGCTGTACGGGCAGCGGAGGCGATTACAACATTAGTCATGGTTTCCCTTTCCGACGCGCGGCGTCGATGATCAGTTTGCCGTTGGCACCAAGTGGTGCAGCTAGGGCGGGTAGTACCAAGCCGCAGCACAATGCGCAAATCAGGTTAACCGCTTACGGGCGTATTTCCGTTATGCGTTTTCTGCAACGACTGCCGCTCTACTAAGGGAATTAAGCCGACAGGACCCGGTTTCGTTCCAACTCGATCGCTGCCGGGGGCGAGAGTTGAAGTTTCGGCGCGCCGAACAGGTAGCCCTGCATGCAATCCACCCCATTGGCCATGAGGTACTGAGCGTCGGCCGCTTTCTCCACCCCTTCGGCGACGGTGAACATTTCGAAATGCCGCGCGATGGAGACCAGCGCCTCCGTCAGGATCTGGTTGTCCCGGTCGAGATGGATATCGTTAATGAAGCTGCCGTCGATTTTGACGAGATCGAAGAAGAAATCTTTGAAATAGCGAAACGCGGTATAGCCCGCGCCGAAATCGTCCAGCGCAAAACTGACCCCGCGCCCATGCATGCGGTCCATGAAATCTACCACGACGCCGGGCATTTGCATGGCGGAGGCCTCCGTAACCTCAAGGATAAGCCGTTCGCCCAGGGTCGCGTCGCGGGTGAGGGCTTCGTCAAACACCTCCTCCCACCGGTCGTAACCGATGGAGCGTGGCGAGACGTTGATAGACAGCCTCAGCGAGGGATGCGCCATCAGGGCTTTGCACCCCAGCTCCAACGCGAGGCAGTCAATGATCCGCCCCTCTGGCAACGTTTCGACGGTGGAAATGAACTCATGCGCGGGGATCACCCGCTGGGTCTCATCCATGACCCGTATCAGCCCTTCGAAAAAGGCCGGAACCATGGGGTTCGCGGACTGCACAACGGGCTGAAAGGCCAGCATAACATCGCGCCGCGACAATGCATCCCGAACCATTGCAAGGATATCTGAGTCGCGCTGTTCCACCGCCGCCTCCAACGGATTTGACGCAAGACCAATTGAGTAAATATCTGACACCACGGCAATCCTCACAAACGCTCCCTTAGCCTTAGAAGCCAGCCTTTAATTGGAAGTAAACGTTCCAGTTTTGCTTGTATTTGAATAGAAAGGGGCAGGAATGGACAAGCGATAGGGGCGGCCCAGATATGACCCACAGATGCAGCTGGTGCGGGGATGACCCACTTTACATTGCATATCACGACACGGAATGGGGCGTGCCGGAGCGCGACGGTCGGGCCTTGTTCGAATGCCTCACCCTGGAAGGGTTTCAATCCGGCCTGAGCTGGATAACCATCCTGCGCAAGCGAGAGGGGTTTCGCGCGGCCTTCGCCAGCTTCGATCCCGCCATTATCGCCACATGGGGTGAGGCCGAGGTGGCACGGCTGCTGGCGGATGAAGGCATTGTGCGCCATCGCGGCAAGATTGAGGCCACGATCCAGAACGCCCGCGCTTGGCAGGACATGGAGGCCAATGGCGGATTCAGCGCCTTTATCTGGTCCTATGTGGACGGGCAGCCGATACAGGAAGCGCGCCGCTCCATGGCTGAGGTGCCGGGCAAGACCGAGCTGAGCACAAGGATCTCTAAAGACCTCAAGAAGGCCGGCTTCAAATTTTGCGGCCCCACCACCGTCTATGCCTTTATGCAGGCGGTTGGCATGGTGAACGACCATATGGTCGGCTGCTTCCGGCACGCGCCGCTCAGCCGGTAGCCACCTCCTGCGCGGCTAGGGCGCGCAGCTCTGCGCGGATGATCTTGCCGGTGGTCGTCATGGGTAGCGCGTCCACAAAGCGGACCGTGCGGGGGTATTCATGGGCGGCAAGCCGCGTTTTCACGTATCCCGCGATCTCGGACGCCAACCCGTCAGACGCATCAAATCCATGGGCCAGCTGCACATAGGCCACGACAACATGCCCCCGTAGCGGATCAGGGCAGCCGACGACCCCGGCTAGTTCCACAGCGGGGTTGCCGATCAGGCAATCCTCCACCTCGCCCGGGCCAATCCGGTACCCGGCGGAGGTAATCACGTCGTCATCGCGCCCCACGAACCTGATCCGCCCACAAGGCAGCTGAACCCCCGTATCACCCGTACGAAGCCAGCCCCCGTCAGGGCCGCCAAGGTATTTGTCTGCGGTGGCATCAGGCCGGTTCCAGTAGCGCAGAAACATCACCGGGTCGGGACTTTTGACGCAAACCTCGCCTACCTGCCCCGTGGAACAGATGTCGCCCGTGTCAGGGTCAAGCACTTGCACGTCATGCCCCGGTACGGGGAACCCCATCACCCCCGGCATGGCAGGCTCAAGGGCCGCGCAGGAGGACACGATCATGTTACATTCGGTCTGGCCGCAGAACTCGTTGATCGTCACTCCGAACGCCTGCCGGCCCCAGTCTATGAGCGCGGCGCCGAGCGTCTCCCCCCCGCTGGCGACAGATCGTAGTTTCACTTCGCCATAACCCTCTGGGAAAGCCTGCCGCATCATTTTCAGCGCGGTTGGCGGCAGGAACACGTTGCGAATGTCATGGCGCTTGATCAGGTCAAAAGCCGCCGCCGCGTCAAACTTTTTGAACCGGCAGGCCACGACAGGGACACCGTGATGGAGCCCCGGCAGCAGCACATCCAACAGCCCGCCGATCCAGGCCCAATCCGCCGGAGTCCACAGTCGGTCCCCCGGTTGGGGCAGGAAATCATGGCTCATCTCCACTCCGGGCAGATGGCCCAGCAACACCCGGTGCGCATGCAGCGCGCCCTTCGGCGGGCCAGTGGTGCCGGAGGTGTAGATCAGCAGGGCCGGGTCGTCAGCCTTCGTATTTGCGGCGGCGACTTGGTGGGAATACTGGCGTCGCGTCTGATGAAAATCCAGCGCGCCATTTGGCACCTGCGCAGGCCCGTCTGTTACATAGATATGGGTGAGCTCCGGCAGGTCTGAGCGAATACCCTCCAACACGGCAAACCCTGCCATATCGGTGACAACGGCGCAGGCGCCTGCGTCTTTCAGCCGGTAGGCCAGCGCCTCCGGCCCGAACAAGGTGAAAAGCGGCAGGCTGATCGCGCCCAGCTTCATGATCGCGATATGGGCCAGCGCGGTTTCCGCGCATTGCGGCAAAAGCACCGCCACCCGGTCACCGGCCGTGACGTGCCGCGCCAGCATGTTGGCCGTCTGGTTGGACATGTCGCGCAACTGGGCAAAGCTGTACTGCCGCGCGTCACCATCCCGTCTCACATCAATCAGCGCAGGGGCATCAGGCATCCGCGCGGCAGGCCGGTCGGAGACATCCACGCCAATGTTGTAAAACTCCGGAATATCCCAGCGAAAAGCCTGGCGGGTCTGCTCCAACGTTGGTTGCTGCTTCAGCATCGCCGCCCTCTGCCTTCCGGTTCTACCCTTGTGCCCGCAAAATCTGCGCCGGGCGGGCTGCCAGAGGCCGCCATGCGAAGAACACCCCTGTGATCAGCGTGGCCACAACGCCCCCGGCAATGATCAACAGGGCGGAACCGATCGCCACTTGGTACTCCGTCTCCATAACATAGGTGCTGACGGCCCAGCCAGCGGCGATGCCTGCCAGTAAGGCAATCAACCCAGCCGTCAGCCCCAACAAAGCGGAGCGGAGCAGGAAATTCGCCAGAACCGCCCCGCGCGTGGCCCCAAGCGTCTTGAGGATTGCGCCCTCGTAAACCCGCGCCCTTTCGCCAGCCGCGGCGGTGCCGATCAGAACAATGCCGCCTGTAATCAGCGTCGCCAGCGCCCCGTAGGTCACCGCAGCGGCAATGCCAGACAGCACCTCGGAGACCCGGTCAATCGCGTCGCGGACCCGGATGGCGGTGATGTTGGGATAGGTTTGCGCCATCTCGCGCAGCAGCTGCGCCTCCACCTGCGGCTCAGCATAAACGGTTGCGATATGGCTATGCGGCGCGCCCTGCAGCGCGGCCGGATTCATCGACAGAATAAAGCCGATGCCGCCCGTCGAAAAATCAACCTCCCGAAAGCTCGTGATCTCCGCCGTGAGGTCCCTGCCCAGCACGTTGATGGTGAGCATGTCGCCAAGTGAGAGCCCCATCTCCTCCGCCTCTTCGGCGGCGAAGCTGATCTCAGGTGCGCCGCTGTGATCGGCTTGCCACCATTCGCCCGCCGTGATCTTGGTGCCAGGCGGCGGGGCAGACGCGTAAGTGACGCCCCGGTCGCCTTCGAGCACCCAGTGATCGCCAGCCACCTCCGTCGCCGGAAGGTCGTTGATCTGGGTGATGACGCCCCTGAGCATTGGCGCGCTTTCGACGCGGGTGACACCGTCACTCTCGTCCAAGAGGGTCAGCAGTGGATCAAGCTGATCGGGCTGGATATCAACTACGAAATAGGCCGGGGCGACCTCGGGCAGGTCGGTCGAAATCGCGTTTCTGAGGTTCCAGTCAATCTGGCCGACAGCGGCCAGAACGGTCAGCCCGAGCCCGAGGGAAATAACGACCGATTGCGCCTCCTGCCCCGGCCCGCCGACCGCTCCAAGGGCAAAACGCAAGCTGCGCGCTTGGCGCACCCGTGGGGCCAGAAACCGGGCAACCGCCTTGATTGCAAAGGCCGCGACCAACAAAAGCGCGAAGGCCGCCAGAACGCCGCCCGCGGCCCAAAAGGTCAGCCGCCAGAGGCCGGTCAGGTAGGCGGCGGCGCAGACCAGGATCAGCAGCAGTGCCGCACAGAGGGCCATCCATATCGGGCGCGGCAGCCCGGTTACCCCATGGCGCGCCTCCCGAAACAGGGCGGCGGCCCGGATGTTTTCGGACTGGCTGAGCGGCCATAGGGTGAAGAGCGCTGCGGACAATGCGCCGTATAGAGCGGCTTCCAGCAGCGGGCCGGGGCGCAGGGCGAATTCGACCGGGACGGGCAATCGCGCCTCGATCAAGGGCGTGAAAAGGAGAGGTGCCGCGGTGCCGATGACCAGCCCCAAGCAGGTACCGATCAGTGCCAGGACGGCGATTTGCATCAGATATGCCTGAAACACGACGGCACGGGTGGCCCCCAAGGATCGCAGCGTCGCAATCACCGTGGTTTTCTCTGCCAGATAGGCCCGCACAGCGGCGGAGACACCGACGCCGCCCACAGCCAAACCGGTCAACCCGACAAGGACAAGAAAAGCCGATAACCGCTCTACAAATGCAGCGATGCCCGGCGCGCCGTTGCGCCGGTCGCGCCAACGAAATCCGGTGCCGTCAAGCGCGGTCTCCGCCTCCGCCTTCAACTCTGCGACCGGGCGATCCGTACGGATGCGGTATTGCGTTTCAAACAAAGTGCCGGGCGCGATCAGGCCGGAGTCTTCCAGCGCTGCGGAGGCCACCAGCGAGGGGGGACCCAAGGTGAAACCCCCGCCCGTGTTATCCGGCAATCGTGTCAGGCGCGCCATGATGATAAAGCTTTGCGCGCCCAGTTGTACCCGGTCACCTAGAGATAGCCCCAGCCGATCCATCAGCACGGGGTCCAGCGCCATGCCGGGTAGGTTGTCCCGCCCCGCGAACACCTCTGACAAGGGGAGCGCCGGGTCGAGCGTCACGTTGCCGTAAAGCGGATACAACGCGTCCACGCCTTTGACTTGCGTCAGCGCCCGTTCCCCTTCCGGGGTCACAAGCATGGAGCGGAAATCGACCAGTTCGGAGACATCGCCCTGCGTCTCCATCCACGCCCGCTCCGGCTCAGTCGCGTAGCGGTAGGTCAACTCGATCTCAGCATCGCCCCCAAGAATGACAGCGCCCTGCTCACTTAAGCCCACCTCAATGGCGCTGCGTACCGTGCCAATGGCCGCAATGGCTGCGACCCCGATAGCAAGGCAGGCCAGAAACACCCGAAACCCGCGGATGCCGCCGCGCAATTCCCGCCGCGCGATCCGCCAGGCAAGGGCGGTGCTGCTCATTGCGCCGCGACCGCGCGGGCGTCAGAAAGGATCATGCCGTCGCGCAACTGGACCACGCGGTCGCAGCGGTTTGCGAGCTCAGCGGCGTGGGTCACCAATATCAAAGTAGCGCCGTGGCGATCGCGCAGATCAAAAAGCAAATCCATCACCATAGCGCCGGTCGCAGCATCCAGATTGCCGGTCGGCTCATCAGCCAGCAGAATTTCGGGCCGCGCGACGACAGCGCGGGCAAGGGCCGCACGCTGCTGTTCCCCACCCGACATCTGCGAGGGGTAGTGTCCTGCACGGTCGGCCAGACCAACCGCCTCCAGCTCCTGTTCGGCTCGTGCGAAAGCGTCCCCTTGCCCCGCCAGTTCCAGCGGCAGGGCGACGTTTTCCAACGCGGTCATCGTTGGGATCAGGTGGAAGGACTGGAAGACCACCCCCATATGTTTGCTGCGAAACCGAGCCAACGCGTCTTCCCCCATGGGGGTGAGGTCCTGGCCCATAACTGATACAAGCCCGGAATTGGCGCGCTCCAACCCGCCCATCAACATCAGGAGAGACGATTTGCCCGACCCGGACGCCCCTGTAAGCCCCAAAGTCTCACCCGCCGCGACATCCAGCGTGATGCCTTTCAGGATGTCCACCCGTCCGGCATTGCCATCCAGCGACAAGGTCACGTCTTTGAGGGTGAGAATGGTCAATGCGGCCTCCGTGCTGCGCAGCTACTTAGATAGGCCTTTCCGTGGCAAGCTCAACCTTGCGTTTCTGGGGATCCTGGCGCTGCCCGCCCATGCGGAGCCGGTGACCATCGCGGCCTTGGGCGACAGTCTGACGCAAGGCTTTGGGCTGCCGGCGCATGACGGGTTCGTCCCACAAATGCAGCGCTATCTCGATGCCGCGGGCGCTGACGTGGTTTTGGTCAATGCGGGTGTTTCAGGTGACACGACCGCAGGCGGGCGGTCGCGTATCGACTGGACGCTCACGCCCGATGTGGACGGGGTGATCGTGGCCCTTGGCGGTAATGACATGCTGCGCGGGCTGGCCCCGGAACTGGCGCACGACAATCTGGACCAGATTTTGCAAAAGATCGGCGAGAAGGGGTTGCCTGCCCTTTTGGTGGGCATGGACGTGCCGTCCAATTTTGGCGCCGCTTATGAGCAGGCATTCGAAGCGATCTATCCCGATCTGGCGGCGAAATATGACGCGCTGCTTTTTCCCAATTTTTTGCAAGGGTTGGCTGACATTGGCGACATCCCGACCGTAATGGCGCGCTACATGCAAAATGACCGCGTCCATCCGAATGCAGCCGGCGTGGCGCTGATCGTCGACGCCATGGGGCCGAGCGTGCTGAAACTGGTTGAAGCGGGCTCTTAGCGAGAAGGCTGTCATGCGGCTTGTTCGTCGTCCTGGTTTTTGGGACCAATGGGGGCCTGAACTGATTGAACATCAGGCTCATCTGGTTGGTTTGAATGGCACCTAGTTTCGTAGACGCTTTCTTGGTTTAGTTTTTGCTGTCTATCTTCGAGTTCGATTGGCGACAGCATGTCCTCTCTGACATGTTTGCGTTTCGTGTTACAGAACATGTCGATTTAGGCGGAGATGTCCTGACAGGCCCGCTCTCTTGCGGCGGAAAATTTAGCCCCGAGCGGGGATACTTCGGGTAGCAAATCAGGGGCGGTCAAAGCCAAAGCAATACTGGCGGATCGATTGCGCACCGCCCATTCGGCCATCTCCTTGCGTTGAGACGGCCTCACCACTTTCTCTCAAGCGCCTCCTTGAGCAAATCGTTCTGCATGCTCTTCTCGGCATACATATTTTTGAGCCGCTTGGTCCCTTCGTCCTGCTCCTTCATCCGCCCATCAGGCGGGCATCCATGACGCCATACTTAGAGCGCTATTTATAGAAACTCGCGCGGCTCATGCTATGTTTGCGGCACAGATCAGAAACAGGCACTCCATTCTCTGCCTGCTTAAGGATCGCCATGATTTGCGTGTCGCTGTATCTTGACCTCTTCATCAGAACCTCCTCTTAAATCATCAAGAAAATTCTACTTCCGCCCCCCACCACATTTGGCGGGGATTGCCGGTTGATGCAGATCAAGGCGGCAGATGGCGGGCGCGGTTAGTCTTTCCCTATCAAAGGAGACCGCCCATGTATGATGCTATCCTCGTCCCCGTGATTTTCGACCCGGAGCGCAGCCCCGATCAGGCCCTTGCGGTGGCCAAGCAGCTGGCAAATGAGGGCGCCCACATCACCCTGTTGCATGTGATCGAGGCCCTGCCCGCCTACGCGGCCAGCTACGTGGCGTTGGACTATATCGAGCGCTCTCATGATGAGACGCTGGCCAAGCTGAAAGAAATTGCCGCACCGATTGAGGGGGGCCAGGCCGCCGTGATCCACGGCCATTCAGCCCGATCAATCTTGGATTGGGCGCGGGAAAGCGGCAGCGATTGTATTATTGTATCGTCGCACCAGCCCGGCATGCAGGACTACTTTCTGGGCGGGACAGCCGCGCGGGTGGTGCGCTATGCCCCCTGCGCGGTGCATGTAATCCGGTAGGGTTAGACCCCGGCTGCCGCCTCGCAGGCCCGGAAGGCCGCCACAGGCTCCGCGGCACCGTCAAGTGGGAAGGCCATGACCGTATCCCCCAACACGGCCTCCGCCCGTGTGTTGAATTGCAACCCGTCAAGGACATTGCCAAAGCCGCTATCGGTTGCTGTCACCGCGGCGCCGTCTTGGGAGAAACTGTGCCTGTCCGTCGCGATCACCCGGCCCGCAGGCCCAATGAACCGCATGGAGAAGACCGCGGCGGGAGGCAGTGCTGCGTCGCGGCTGATGGTGACGGAGTAGAGCGGTTTGGCGGGGTCGTAGGTCAGCTCGATCCGTGCGGAGGGGGTTTCGTGGGACAGGCGGCAGATCAGGCCCGGCGTGAAGGTCCAGGCTTGGGCTTGGAGGGGGAGCAGGGTCAGGGCTGCCAAGATCGCACGCATAAAGTGACTATAGTATTGGCGAGACAAATGACGAGCTTTGCCCGGCGATAGAGGCGGTTTGTAACTTGAGGCTCGAAACTGAGGGCAGGCCCCGACCGCGGGCGTCGGGCTGAAAGCCCCCGCCCAGGGGGGCGCCCCTCGGGCATGATAGATGCCCTGCCGGTAGTAGTCGGGGGCTGCCCGGCGATGCCGGGCGGATCGCAGTGGATCGAGTCTTGATGCGATTGGGTCGAGGGTTTTTACGCCAGAAGCTTCTTAAGATTATCCCAGTTCCAGCGATAGAGGGTGCCAGCGTTTTCAACACGTTTGGCATTTTCAAGACTAGTTACTTGGACGATCTTGATTCCGTTTCTTCTTGCCATTGCCACTTCTTTGAGTACGCCGCGTGCCCGCCAAGTATTATGTCCCACAAGCACGATTACAACATCCGAGGCGATAATCCGCTTCTCGGCTTTCTGCTCCCAAGAAAGCTCGGGAGCCGCTTCTCTCAGGGACCAATCAATCATAGTGAACGGTGAATCTGGCAGTTTTGCTTGTCCCGCGAGGAAGTCTTTCAGTCGTTTATCATTGTCAAAATCGAAGCTTACAAAGACCTTTTTCATTGGTTTCCCTCAAACTAAAAAAATCAGTGTTGCGATCAAAATGACGGAAATAGAAGCATAGAACCAAGCCACTGACCATGAGAAGAAATTTCGAAAATCCGATCGTGCAAATGCAAAGAGTGAAGATTGATAGTTTAAGGTATACGGGTCATCAATCCGAGACAGCCTAACGTCTTCAAATAGGTCCCGGTACTTTTGCTCTAAGGTGAGGTATTTTGCGTCCATTAACCAAAATAGTAAGACAGGTACTAGTCCAGCTACTGGTAACATCCACCAAGGTGAGGCGGATGTACCAACTAATGCTAGGTCTGCCGCTGTAAGAGTTGCCGAAAGAGATTTGAGCGCAAGAGAATTCGCCGCCATTCGTGAGATGACAGTTTGTATCATTTCAAGGTGTTTTTCATTTGCCTTACTAGAACTCACTTCCGCCCCCGCCGCTTCAC
>CALHHY010000076.1 GCA_938030665.1 uncultured Litoreibacter sp.
ACGTCATTGTCAAAGATACCCATTTCGGCACGGCCGGACAGGGCGACATCGGCAACTGCGGCGCCGGAGAAGGCTACCAGAGCGGTCGATGCGAAGAGAACTTTTTTCATCGTTTTCCCTCGAAGGTTGTTTTTTGTGCACCTCAATTCAGGGATTCCGAACTGAGTTGACGCTATCTCACTCTGATCCCCGATCTTTGCAAGTTCTCACCGCGCTCTGAGGCAAACTGCATTGCCCAGTGGTGCGGCTTTGCCACACACACCCGTGAGGCTTCGTGAACAGCCCATACACATATTTCTTGTGACCAGAGGGGTGGTTCGCTAAGACAGGTAAAAGCTTAAGAATAAGGGTTGGGGCAGGATGTCGGTTGGGATTACAGTAAAGGCGGTGGCCACATTGCTTTGCGTGGCAAGCGTCGCTGCCTGCGGGAATCGCAACTTCTCCGGCCCGTTCAGCGCAGGCGGCCAAAACGAGCCACGGCAGAACGACAATAACGGCTTCTCGCGCGACTTCGACAGCCCCGCCCGGCAGGCCGCGGTTGAGCGCGGCGATTCGGTTTTTGACCTGTTTCGCAACAATGAAGACCCCAATGTCACGCTGCGGGTGAACAAGTATCTTTGGAACGCCTCGCTGGACGTTCTGAGCTTCATGCCGGTGCAACGGGCGGACCCGTTCACGGGCACGATCTCCATGGGGTTTGGGCGGCCGCAAGGCAGCCGTCAAAGCTACCGCGCAACGGTGCTAATCACCGATCCCGCGCTTGATGCGCGGTCCCTGAATGTGGCGTTGCAAGGTCCGGGCGGCGCCGCCGTCAGTACCGAGACGCAGCGCGCCATCGAGGACGCGATCCTGACCCGCGCGCGCCAACTGCGCATCCAGGACCTTAACCTATAGCCACAAGTGCTGGACCCCGCGTCCGCCGCACCATAATAAAGCGCCGGGCCCCGCCGCCCGGCCTTTTTCGTTACAGGAAGTCAGATGTCCCGCTACAACGCCCGCACCACCGAACCGAAATGGCAAAAAGCCTGGGATGAGGCCGAGGCCTTCCTGGCCAAACGCGACCCATCCAAGCCGAAATACTACGTGCTGGAGATGTTCCCCTACCCGTCGGGACGTATCCATATCGGGCATGTGCGCAACTACACGATGGGGGACGTGATCGCGCGCTACAAATCCTCCTGCGGGTTTTCGGTGCTGCACCCTATGGGGTGGGATGCGTTCGGGATGCCGGCGGAAAACGCGGCGATGGCCATTGGCGGGCATCCGAAGGAATGGACCTACGACAATATCGCCGCGATGCGCGACCAGATGAAGCCCTTGGGGCTGTCCATCGACTGGACGCGGGAATTCGCGACCTGCGACCCGGAATATTACGGCCAGCAGCAGGCGTTGTTCCTTGATATGCTGGACGCAAACCTCGTCTACCGCAAGAACGCCATGGTCAACTGGGACCCGGTCGACATGACGGTGCTGGCCAATGAGCAGGTGATTGACGGCAAAGGCTGGCGCTCCGACGCGCCGGTAGAGCGGCGCGAGCTGACGCAATGGTTCTTCAATATCTCCTCCATGGCGGACGAGCTTTTGGAGGCCATCGACGGCCTCGACAATTGGCCGGCCAAGGTGAAGCTGATGCAATCCAACTGGATCGGCAAATCGCGCGGCATCGAAATCCCGTTCCAGCGCCATGACGGGGGGGCGGCGATCAATTGCTACTCCACCCGCCCCGACACGATGCGCGGCGCAAGCTTCATTGCGATCTCACCCGAACACCCCGTGTCCCGCGCCTTGGCCAAAGGCAACCCCGCGCTGACCGCCTTCATCGAAGAATGCCGCAAGATGGACACGACCGAGGCCGCGATGGAGAAGGCCGAGAAAAAAGGCATCGACACCGGGCTGACGGTCAAACACCCGATCTATGACGACGTCGCCCTGCCCGTCTGGGTCGGCAATTTCGTGTTGATGGAATACGGCACCGGCGCGGTCTTCGGCTGCCCCGCCCATGACCAGCGCGACCTTGATTTCGCCCGCAAATACGATCTGCCCGTGCGCAACGCTTTCTACCTGCCGGGCGCGGAGGTCGAGGTTGAGAACGACGCGCTTGTCCCGCCGAAGACCGAAAAGGTGAGCTATATCGACCATTTCGCCGGGCTGACCGAGGCCACCGGACAGGAAGGGATCGACGCCACGATCGATTATTTCGAGGCGCATGATCTGGGCAAAGGCCAAACGAAATACCGGCTGCGTGACTGGGGCCTGTCGCGTCAGCGTTATTGGGGCTGCCCGATTCCCGTGGTCCATTGCCAGGCATGCGGCGTGGTGCCCGAGAAGAAAGAGAACCTGCCAATCGCGCTGCCTGACGATGTCAGCTTCGACGTGCCGGGCAATCCGCTTGACCGCCACCCGACCTGGCGCGACACCGATTGCCCTTCCTGTGGCAAACCCGCCAAGCGGGAAACAGACACGATGGATACGTTCGTCGATTCGTCATGGTATTACGCGCGCTTCACCTCACCCCGCGCGGAGACCCCGACCGACAAGGCGGATGCCGAATACTGGATGAATGTGGACCAGTATATCGGCGGGATCGAGCACGCGATCCTGCACCTGCTCTACTCGCGCTTCTTCGCGCGTGCGATGCATGTGACAGGCCACCTGCCCGCCTCGGCGTCAGAGCCATTTGATGCGCTGTTCACCCAAGGCATGGTGACCCACGCGATCTACCAGACGCGGGACGCAAATAACCGCCCCATCTACCATCTGCCCGAGGATGTGGATGAGGCAAACACGACCCTGCGCGCGACTGGCGAGAAGGTGGAGGTCATCCCCTCTGCCAAAATGTCGAAATCCAAGAAGAACGTCGTCGACCCGGTGGATATCATCGACCAATACGGGGCCGACACGGCCCGGTGGTTTGTGCTGAGCGACTCGCCCCCCGAACGCGATGTCGAATGGACCGCGTCCGGCGCGGAGGCCGCCTGGAAGTTCCTCGGCCGGGTCTGGCGTCTGGCAGCGGATCTGGGCGATGGCGACGACACGGATGAGGCGTTGGAACGCGAAAGCGCCAAGGCCATCCACGAGGTCACGATGGGGATTGAAACCTTCGGGTTCAACAAATCCGTGGCCAAGCTATATGAGTTCGCCAATGCGATCTCCAAATCCAAGGCCGGACCCGGTGCGAAACGGCGCGCGGTGAAGGTGCTGGCGCAGCTCATGTCGCCCATGACCCCCCACTTGTCGGAAGAGATCTGGCAGCATCTGGGCGGTGACGGCCTAATCGCCCAGGCTCCCTGGCCGGTCGCCGACGAAAGCCTGCTGGTGGAGGACACGGTGACGCTGCCGATCCAGATCAACGGCAAGCGCCGCTCCGAAATTCAGGTGCCGGCTGATCTTCCCAAGGAAGAGGTTGAAAAGCTGGCCCTCGCCGACCAAGCTGTGATCAAGGCGTTGGAGGGTGGCAGCCCGAAGAAGCTGATCGTGGTTCCGGGGCGCATCATCAATGTTGTTATCTAGACGCATCGCGTTTTTCGGCCTCGTCGCCCTTGCGGGCTGCGGGTTCGAACCGGTCCATGGCACAGGTGGCACTGCCCAAGGGCTGCGTGGCACCGTTCAGCTGGACGAGCCGCAGAACCGCAACGAGTTTCTGCTGAACGAACAGATGGAACTGCGCCTGGGCCGCAGTCCCGACCCGCGCTACGGGTTGGCTGTGACGCTCGACCTGCGGCAGGAAGGGCTGGCTATTACCGACAGCAACGATATCGAGCGGTTTAATCTGGTCGGTGAGGCCGCATTTCAGTTGCGCGAGGTTGGCACCAAACGGGTCGTGCTCGCCGACAAGGTAAACACTTTCACCGCCTATTCCGCCTCCCAGCAGCCGGTGGCCACGCTTGCCGCTGAACGGGATGCGCGGGCGCGGCTGATGGTGGCGCTGGCCGATAAAATCGTCGCTGAATTGCTGATCAACGCGGACCAGTTCTAAATGAAGCTGTCGGCCCGCGATGCACGATCATTTTTCGCAAAACCAGACCCTAAAAAGGCCGGGCTTCTTATCTACGGCCCCGACGTGATGCGCATTGCCTTGCGCAGGCAGGAAGTAATTGCGGCCCTGATCGGCCCCAATGGCGATGACGAGATGCGGCTGACCCGCATCCCCGCCAGCGAGCTGCGAAAAGAGCCTGCCGCCTTGATGGACGCGATGACCGCCCGGGGGTTTTTCCCCGGCCAACGCGTGGTTTTCATCGAAGAGGCAAATGACACCACATTCAAGGCCATTGACGCGGCTATGACCGAGTGGCGTGACGGGGACGCTTTCGTTGTGATCACAGCCGGTCAGCTGAAGCCGACCTCAAAGCTGCGCAAGCTGTTCGAGGGGCATAAGAACGCCTTTGCCACTGCGATCTACACCGACCCGCCCAGTCGCGACGAGATCGAGGAGACGCTGCGCAAAGCCGGTATCTCGGACGTGTCCCCGGATGCCATGTCGGACCTGCTTGATCTGGGCCGCATCCTTGATCCCGGTGATTTTCGTCAGACCGTCGAGAAACTGAGTCTTTACAAACACGGCGACACGACGGCCGTGACGCCGGACGAGGTTGCGCTGAACGCCCCGCTCACGTCAGAGACCGCGTTGGACGACGCGCTTGATATTGTGGCGGAGGGGCGGTTTCAGGAGATCGGACCGATCCTGACCAAACTGCAAGGCCAAGGCGTCCAACCTGTGCGGCTGTGCATCGGGGCAAACCAGCATTTCCGCAAGCTTTACGCCGCAGCATCTGACCCCGGCGGGCCGGAGGCCGGGCTGTCCCGCGCGCGGCCCCCGGTACCCTATATGCGCAAGGATCGCATGACGCGGCAGGCGCGGGGATGGGGCGCAGTTAAGCTGGAACAGGCTCTAAAGCTGTTGACTGACACTGACCTGCAGCTCCGCTCTGCCAGTCAGAGCCCTGAGATGGCCGTGGTCGAGCGCGCGATGATCCGGCTGGCCATGATGGCCCGAAGCTAACGCTTAAGGTAGCGCGCGGCGGCCGCGCCCGCCCATGCTCCTGAAGCCAGACATGCGGTGATCAGATAGCCGCCTGTCGGCGCGTCCCAATCCAGCATTTCCCCCGCCACAAAGGTACCCGGCCGGCCCTTTAGCATCAGGTCGTTATTCACGGCTGCGCGGGTCACGCCGCCAATGGTTGAAATGGATTGATCAATCGGCATCAGCCCACGCGTCGCCAAAGGTAAGGACTTGATCAGATGGGCCAGATCATCCCCTTGCGGCAAAGGGCGCCGTCCCTCATTCAGCAGCCCGATCTTAACCGGATCCAGCTTGAGCGCCTTGCGCAGATAGGTCCCCGCGCTCATCTTGCCGCGTGGCTTTTTAAGCCGACCCGCAACCGCGTCGGTGCTGAGATCCGGCAGAAGGTCAATCGTAAGCCTCGCCCCGTCTCGCAAGGCAGGCGTCAGCTGGTAGATGCCGCCACCTTCCAGGCCGGTTTTTGTGATCACAGCTTCCCCCCGACTGACCGCATCACCCGCCAAGAGCCGGATATTCTTCAATGGCGCCCCGAAATGGCGGGTCATATGCTCCGACCACGCGACTTCAACACCGCTGTTCGATGGCGCGAACGGCTTCACCGGATGCCTCTCTGCCTCAACCACAGACAACCATTGTCCGTCAGAGCCGAGCCGCGCCCAACTGCCGCCGCCACAGGCAAGGACTGTCACCCCGGCGGCAAGCGTCTGCACCCCGTCCGGTGTCTGAAACACCAGATCATCGGCCTGCCAGCCCGTCCATCGCCAGCCTGTCTGTTGGACCACACCCAACGTGTCTAACCGCGCGAGCCAGGCGCGCAGCAGCGGTGAGGCCTTCATGGCTTTGGGGAAAACGCGCCCAGTGGAGCCTGTGAATATGGGCTGTCCCAGCTCTTCCGCCCAAGCCATGACTTCCGCCACCCCAAAAGCCGCGATCATCGGCGCGAGCCAGGTTGCATCCGGGCCATAGCTGGCCAGAAACTTTCGGTCATCCTCGTCTTTGGTCAGGTTTAGACCCGATTTTCCGGCCATCAGGAATTTGCGCGCGACGGTCGGCTTGTGGTCGAGCACGATGACGGACAGCCCTTGACACGCCATAACCTCAGCCGCCATCAGCCCCGCAGGCCCGCCCCCAATGACGAGTGCATCAGCCATCAAACATCGCCTTGATCCCTCGCAGATGGGTAAGGTCAGCGGTGCAGCAGTCTTGCGCGATCACATCGACCTCGGCCATCAGATCAGCCGTATCGACAAGGCGGTCAAACAGGCCCCAATCCAGCGCCTCCTCTGCCGATACCTTAGCGCCACCCATCAAAACCAGCTTAGCCCGCGCAGGGCCGACCAGCGCGGCGAGACGACCGGGATCACTTGGTTGCGGCAGAAAGCCCAGCTTCATCACCGGGTAGAACAAATTTGCGTGGGGGACGGCCAACCGGATGTCGCAGGCCAGCACCATGCCGCAAGCCCCGCCCGCGCAGGTGCCGTTGAGTGCCGCGATGCTGAAGCCCTGGAAGGAGGCGATGGCGCCCGACAGGCGTTCCCACAGGTCGGACGTTGCAAGCCCCGCCTTCGCCGCGTCCAGATCGGCCCCCGCGCTGAAAACGTGGCCTGTCCCAGTCAGCACCAGCACCTTGCCGTCAAATGCCTCCACCGCGACGCATAGCGCTTCAAGCATGTCAGCGGTCAGGGCGTTCGCCTTGTCAGGCCGGTTCAGGCGCAGGGTCAGCGTCGCGCCGTCTAGCAGTGTTTCGATCATGCGGGCCTCCGCCGGGACAGTTCAGCCCTCACTATACCGGCAAGTGCCGACTTGCACGCGGTGTGTGATGGCACTACCTCCGGGAGGCAAGCCAGTTGAAAGGGCCAAGATGAGCAAATCTCCTGCCGATTTAGCCGATGCTTTACTTGCGGCCGCGAAGAAGGCCGGCGCCGATGCGGCCGATGTGTTGGCCATTGAAAGCAGCGCCACCTCGATCTCTGTGCTATCAGGCGCGCTGGAACATGCTGAGCGTGCGGAAGGCACCGATATCGGGCTGCGCGTTCTCGTAGGGCAACGGCAGGCCTGTGTCTCGTCATCCCTAATAGACCCTGATACACTGCAAAACATGGCTGAGCGGGCCGTGTTCATGGCCCGCGAAGCGCCTGAAGACCCGTTTATCGGCCTGGCCGATGCAGACCAGCTGGCCGTCGAAAGAGACGCCGCGCCTCTGGACCTTGCAGACCCGGCGGCGGAGCCCGACCCGGCCGCGTTGGAACGCGACGCGTTGGAAGCAGAGGCCGCTGCGCTTGAGAACAAGGGGATCAGCCAGGTGCAATCGGCCAACGCCGATTACAGCCGGGCGCAGATTTATCTGGCCATGTCCAACGGTTTTGGCGGCGGCTATGCCCGCACCAGCCGGTCGACCTCCTGCGTGGCAATCGCCGGCGAAGGCTCCGAGATGGAGCGGGACTATTTCGGCGATGGCCGGACCTACCAGTCCGACCTGATGGACCCACGGGAAATCGGGCGTATCGCCGCCGCGCGCACCGTGGAGCGCGCAGGCGCGCGGAAACCCAAAACCGGCGCTTTCCCGGTGATCTTTGACGAGCGCATCTCATCGGGTCTGATCGGCCACCTTCTGTCAGCCGCGAATGGCGCGATGATCGCGCGCGGCTCCAGTTGGTTGAAGGATCTGATGGGGGAACAGGTCTTGCCAAAGGGCCTTGATATCCTCGAAGATCCGCACCGCCCGCGCATATCCGGGTCGCGCCCCTTTGACGGCGAGGGGATTGCCACCGCCCCCCGCCATATCGTCAAGGATGGCGTGCTTCAAAGCTGGACGCTTGATCTGGCCAATGCGCGCAAGCTGGGGCTTCAAACGACCGCCAGCGCGTCCCGCCGTGTGTCATCACCACCATCGCCCTCGATTGGCAATGTGGCTCTAACTGAGGGCGAACTGGGACTGGAAGACATGCTGCGTGACATGGGAACGGGGCTGTTAGTGACCTCAATGATCGGCTCGACCATCAACCCGAACACCGGCGACTATTCCCGCGGCGCGTCGGGGTTTTGGATCGAGAACGGGGAGCGCGCCTACCCCGTGAACGAATGCACCATCGCCGGAAACCTGCGCGACATGCTGCTGACCATTCGGCCCGCCAATGATGCCCGCACCCATCTAAGCCGGGTGGTGCCAAGCCTTGCGGTTGAAGGGATGATCCTTGCCGGCGAATGATGACCTTGCGCTTCTATGTGACGCGGCCCGCGCAGCGGGTGAGATAGGCGCACGCTACTTCAACACAGACCCCGAGGTCTGGGACAAGGGCGACAACCAGGGCCCCGTGACGGAGGCCGATCTGGCCATCGACCGAATGCTCAAGGCAGAACTGCGCGCGGCACGCCCGGATTACGGCTGGCTGTCCGAAGAAACCGATGATGATCTGGGGCGTCTGTCAGCGCAGCGTGTGTTTATCATCGACCCAATCGACGGCACCCGCGCCTTCATCGCCGGGCAACGTAGCTGGGCACACTCCCTCGCCATTGCGGAGCATGGTAAAGTCGTTGCGGCCGCTGTCTTTCTGCCCATGCTAGAAAGGCTCTATGCCGCCTCGGAACGCCAATCCTCACAGCTAAACGGGTCAGCGATCTCGGCCTCTGGCGCGAGCCGTTTGGCCGGTGCAAGTGTTCTTGCCGCCAAGCCAAATTTTGACGACGCGCGCTGGAAGAACGGATGTCCCCCGGTGGAGCGGCATTTCAGGCCATCGCTGGCTTACCGTCTCTGTCTTGTCGCGGAGGGGCGGTTTGACGCGATGCTGACCATGCGCGATTGCTGGGAATGGGATATCGCGGCGGGGGCCCTGATCGTCAACAAAGCAGGCGGCGTGTGCAGTGATATTGCGGGGCGGCCCCTGGTGTTTAACTCCGCCAAAGGCCAGACCGGCGGCTGCATCGCGGCGGGCAAGAATTTGCACGGGCTGTTGCAATCTGGGATACGCGGCAACTAAGCCCTGTTGCCCTTTCGCGGCTTGGCATAAGGTCGCGTCAAAACGCATTCAAAGGAGCATCCAATGACCCAGCGCCTTCATCTCGTCTTCGGCGGGGAGCTGATCGACCCTTCGCAAAACGCGTTCAAGGACGTCAATGACATCCATATCGTTGGCATGTTCCCCGATTACCAGACCGCATATAACGCCTGGAAATCCGAGGCGCAGCGGACGGTGGACAACGCCCATATGCGCTATTTCATCGCCCATATTCACCGCCTGCGCGACGAGGAAACCGCGGCCAGCCCCACCGAAGAGCTGGGCAGCTAAGGTCACCGCGTGAAGCCGAGGTCGTCTTTTGGGCTGAAGGCATATCTGGCCGTGTCCGCACGGCTTACCCGCTATGCTGACCGAATATTGGCCCAACGGCTCGCCGCCGGGAAAGAGCAGGCCGACCGGCTGCCAGAACGACGTGGCGTGCCTAGCCTGCGCCGGCCACAAGGGACGCTGATCTGGTTTCATGCGGCGTCCGTTGGCGAGTCTCTGTCCTTGCTCAACCTGATCGAGCAAATCCTGGACGACTTTCCCGACAGCAACATCCTGATCACCACCGGCACGCGCAGTTCCGCCGACCTCATGGAGGCACGCCTGCCTCCGCAAGCCGTGCATCAGCTTGTTCCCGTCGACGTGCTGCCTTTCGTGCGCCAATTCATGGACCATTGGCGCCCGGATGTGGCAGTATGGACCGAAAGCGAGCTCTGGCCCGCGTTGATCTCGACCGCGGCGCGGCGAGGTATTCCGATGCTGCTGCTCAACGCCCGCATGTCGGAGCGGTCCCATGACCGATGGCGCTGGCTTCCCAGTACCGCGAAGGCGGTGCTTCGGTGCTTTGACCACATCTTTGCACAGGACGAGATGACCGCCCGCCACCTGCGCCGCTTGGGTGCGGACCGATCACAATTGCAGGTCACAGGGTCGATCAAAGAAAGCGGCGGCGCCCTGCCGCATAGCGAGGAAGAACGCGCCCGATTTGCGGAACTGTTCAAGACCCGCCCCGTCTGGCTCGCCGCCTCCACCCATGAGGGGGAGGAGGAGATCGTTGCCGCCGCGCATCGCGCAGCCTTGAAGGTTTCGCACCGGCTGCTGCTGATCCTTGCGCCCCGCCACCCCGAAAGAAGCGCCGAAATTGCCGCGATGCTGCGCGGTAGCGGCTGGACAGTGGCCGTCAGATCGAAGGGAGAACCCGCCGACGCCGCCACGCAGATTTACCTGGCCGATACGCTCGGCGAGATGGGGCTGTGGTACCGGCTGGCCCCTGTGACGTTCCTCGGCGGCTCGCTTGTGCCAATTGGCGGGCATAACCCTTACGAGCCCGCTGCCTTGGGATCGGCCATTATTCACGGGCCCTATACCGACAGCGCCGAGGGGATCTACGCGATGCTTGATGGTGGTGGCGGGGCTGTCATGGTTGCGGATACGGCAGCGCTTGGAAATCAGGTTTCGGCTCTGTTAGAGCCTAATCGAGCCGCCATGATGGCCCATGCCGCCTGGGAAATCACCTCAAGTGGCGCGGGGGCCACGGAGGCTGCGTATAACAAGATTGCCGACATGATCGACGACGTGGAGGGACGGTAATGCGCGCACCGGATTTCTGGTATCGCCCGCCCGGCCTGCGCGCGCAGGTGTTGCGACCTTTAGGTGCGCTCTATGCGTATGGCACAGCGCGGCGGATTGCGTCGGCCAACCCTGCCGATCTCGACGTCCCGGTCATTTGCGTAGGCAACGTAAACGCCGGCGGCACCGGCAAGACCCCGACGGTGATCGCCTTGATCGAGCGCCTGAAGGACCGCAGCCTGACCCCGCATGTCGTCAGCCGCGGCCACGGGGGGCGCATCACGGGACCGCACCGGGTTGATGCGCGCGCGGATGTTGCGGACGATGTAGGTGACGAGCCGTTGCTTCTGGCAGCCTTCGCCCCGACATGGGTGTCGCGCGACAGGGCCGGCGGGGCGCAGAGGGCTGTGACGGACGGTGCGGATATCATCGTGCTGGATGACGGGCATCAGAACCCGGCTTTGCGCAAGGATATCTCGCTCGTTGTGGTGGACGCCGCGCGGGGTTTTGGTAACGGCCATGTGCTGCCTGCAGGCCCGCTGCGCGAGCCACTGGATAAGGGTCTATCCCGTGCTGATTTACTTCTTAGTATCGGAAATGAAAAGGCGCAGGGGCGGTTTGACGGGCTGACTGAGCTGCCAGCAGGTCTGCCACATCTGACGGGTCAGCTCGCGCCCATTCAGACCGGCATGGATTGGCAGGGGCTGCGTGTGCTGGCCTTCGCGGGGATCGGGATCCCTGAGAAGTTTTTTGCCACCTTGCGCAGTCTCGGCGCGGACATCGTCAAGGCGGAGCCGCTCGACGACCACCAACAGCTATCCGACGCCCTGCTGTCCCGCCTGTCAAACGAGGCCACGACACTGGGCGCGCAGCTGGTCACAACGGAAAAGGACGCGGTACGATTGCCCGCGTCCTTCAAATCTCAGGTTCTGACCCTGCCCGTCCGGCTGGAGGTCAAGGACTGGAGCGCCCTCGACCAATTGCTGGACCGGCTTTAGAGCATCGAATCAAGCAGCGCCTTCAGTTCCGTGTAGGCCATGTTCGATTGCAGCTCCCCGTTGATGACGAAGCTGGGAGTCGCGCGGATGCCGTCACGTTCGGCGTTCTCCTGGAAAACGGCGGTCAACGCGCGGGCCTTGTCGCCGTCTTGCAGGCAAGCATCCAGCTGCGCGTCAGTCATGCCTGCCAGCTTGCCCATCCGTTTGAGGTTTCCCGCAACCTCTGCCGGGGCGCCTTGCGTCCATTCGCGCTGGTTTTCATAGATCAGGTCGACCATGCCGAAGAAGCGTTCCTCCCCGCCGCAGCGGGCGGTCATCCCGGCCCACAGCCCCGGCCCGTCGAAATATACCTCCCGGTAGACGAACTTGACCTTGCCAGTGTCGATGTAATCCGCCTTCAGCTGCGGAAACACGTCCTTGTGGAAGCGCTGGCAATGCGGGCAGGTGTAGGAGGCATATTCGATGAAGGTGATCGGCGCGTCTTCCTCGCCCATGGTCATCTCAACGACGCTGGATGTGTCAATCTCGCCGCTGGCAGTCTGGGCCTGGGCCGCGCCCAAATCCGTCAAAGCGGTAGTGCCGGTGCTGCCAGCGGGGTTCAGCCACAAAAAGCCGCCGACGGCGACTGCAAGAATAGCTGTGACTGACAATATCATATTGCGGTTCATATCATTTCCCTTTCGCTGCGCTGGTGCGCGACAATACGTTCTGGGCCAGCCGGTCTAGTGCCGTGCGCAGCCCCTCATCCTTGACGTCCTCAGACAATGCGGCAGAGGCTTTCTTCACCGTCTCGCTCACTGCCCTGTCTTGTGTCTTCTTTGCAGGTTCAAATAGGGCCTGCCCCTCCTGAAATCCAGCCGGCGCCGTCTGGGTGATCGCCACCCGGCTGATCGCGGCATAGCCGTAGCAGGCATTCACCCGCTCGCGGATGCGCGGCAGCTGCATCTGCACCATCGGCGCGTTCGCCCCGCTGACCAATATCGTCAGAGTGGCCCCAAAGCCGTCGCGCGCATATCCCATCTTCACAGGCTTCGCCGTCTCAGCCAAATCAGGACCCACAATGTCAGCCCAATGGGTCAGCAGTCGCATCATCGCAAAGCCGCGTTTTTCGCCCGCCGACTTGATCCGCGTCTCGATCAGGCCAGATATGGCCGAGAACCCGCGACGGCGGCCCGGCGCGTATCCTGACCTGCGATATGGCTTCTGCGTTGACATGGCGTGCGCCGCTCTCCCTTCTGTCGTAAACTAGGCGGTGGCGCTGCGTTGAGCACCCAAAACCACCCTAACAGGACTATAAATTTTGCGTGACCATTTGCCAGAGCCGCCTGACCCCGCCGATCTGCTGGCATGGTATGACAGGCATGCGCGCCAAATGCCATGGCGGACGCCCCCGGCCGACAAGCAAGCAGGCATGCGACCGGATCCGTACCGGGTCTGGCTGTCCGAAATCATGCTGCAACAAACCACCGTCGTCACCGTGCGCGACTATTTCCAACGCTTCGTCGCGATATGGCCGACCGTTGGCGATCTGGCCGCCGCCGAAGACGCTGACGTGATGGCCGCATGGGCCGGGCTGGGCTATTACGCGCGCGCCCGCAACCTGCTGAAATGCGCGCGGATGGTCGCGGATCAGCATGGTGGCGTTTTCCCTGACACGGTGGAGGGGTTGCTGGAGTTGCCGGGGATCGGGCCCTACACCGCTGCCGCCGTCGCCTCAATCGCGTTTGATCGTCACGCGACGGTGGTTGACGGCAATGTGGAGCGCGTGATGTCCCGCCTCTTTGCGGTGGAGGAGCCGTTGCCACGCTCAAAACAGACCCTAACCAAGCATGCGGAGGGGCTGACGCCCTCTTCGCGGCAAGGTGATTACAATCAGGCTGTGATGGATCTTGGGGCCACGATCTGCACCCCGAAAAACCCCGCTTGCGGCATTTGTCCGTGGCGGCCAAGCTGTCGGGCCCGTGCTGAGGGGATCGCTGAAACGCTGCCACGCAAGCTGCCCAAAAAGGTCAAGCCAACCCGACATGGCATCGCCTATGTGGCCCGTCGCCCCGACGGCGCGTGGTTGTTGGAGACCCGGCCGGAAAAAGGCCTGCTGGGCGGAATGCTGGGGTGGCCTGGGTCTGACTGGTCCGACGCCCCCACCCCAAACCCGCCCTTCGATGGACCTTGGGAAGAGGTCAATGCAGAGGTCCGCCATACCTTCACGCATTTCCACCTTAAGCTGCGGGTCATGACCTGCTGGGCTGGGTCAGAGCCTAAACAGGGCCATTTTGTTCCGAACGCAGAATTTAGCTCCGCCGACCTGCCGACCGTCATGCGCAAGGTTTATGACGTCGCGTCCGCTGCGTTGCGCGTTAATTGAGCGGAAGGGCGGGCTGCGCTAGGCTGATTTGAAACCCTCAGCGCATTGGAGCCTGATGATGGCAACACTCACCGCTTCTGACCTCGCAAAACCAAGCGCGGCGGCACCGTTCTGGCTGTCGCTGACCATTTTGCCGGTGCTTGGAGTCGCGGCATGGCAAGGCGGGTGGTTCATCGCGCTGGTCCCACTGTATTCCTGGGGCATGTTCTCGATCCTTGACACGTTCGTGGGCAAGAATACCGACAACGCAGAGTTGGATACCGAGGACGGCGTGCTGTTTTGGTACACGCTCATCACCCTGCTGTGGTTTCCCATTCAGTTCATCGCGATCTTTGGCACGATGGCCTACGCGCTTGGCGCTGATCACCTGTCCACGCGAGAGACGATATGGCTGTTCTTCGGTGTTGGCGTGCTTAGCGGGTCAGTGGGGATCAACTACGCGCATGAGCTGATGCATCAGAAGAACCGGCTGGAACGCTGGATGGCGGACTTGTTGCTGGCAAGCGTGCTTTACAGCCATTTCCGGTCGGAGCATTTGCTAAATCATCACCGCTATGTCGCCACACCAAAAGACCCTGTTACGGCCCGATACAACGAAGGCTTCCACCGTTTCTTCGCTCGAGTGCTGCGCGCCTGCCTTGTCTCGGCCTGGCGGGCGGAGGCAAAATTGCTCACCCGCAAGAACCTGCCCGTCACCGACCGGCGCAACCCGTTTTGGCGCTACGCGGCCTTGCAGCTCGGGTTTTTAGCGGTTGCCGCGTGGATCGGGGGATGGGCCGGGATCGGGCTGTTTGCCTTTCAGGCCTTCGTGGCCATCTGGCAGCTGGAGCTGGTCAATTACATCGAGCATTACGGTCTGACCCGCAAACATCTGGGCGATGGTAAATATGAACATGTATTGCCGCGCCATTCCTGGAACGCGGCACAGCGGGCATCGAACTGGTTTTTGATCAACCTGCAGCGTCATTCAGACCATCACTACAAGCCCGACCGCCGCTTTCCTCTACTGCAAACATATGGGAAGGATGACGCACCGCAACTCCCACATGGCTACCCGGTGATGACAATGGCCGCGATGGTGCCACCCTTGTTCCGCCGGATCATGAACCCGCGCGTGCGCGCATGGCGGAAGAAATACTACCCCGAAATCACCGACTGGACGCCGTACAAAACCGCCACCAACCCGATGCCGCGCTAAGTGGGGTCAGGGCCGACGCGGACAAGCTGCTTGCCGAAATTTCCGCCCTGTAGCAGCTGCATGAAGGCCTCGGGCGCGTTTTCCAACCCCTCGGCCACACTCTCCTTGACCTTGATCGCACCGTTTCCGACCAAGGGGCCGACCTCCCGCTGGAACTGCCCCATCAGGTGGAAATGATCGAAGATGATGAAGCCCTGCACCCGCAGACGGCGGGTCAGAATGTTGCGCCACACGGCCGGCAGAGGCTGCGCAGTGTCGATGCCCTTGCCGGAATACCACGAAATAGCCCCGCAAACCGCGATGCGGCCGCCGGTGTTCATGCAGGACATGACGGCCTCCAAAGTCTTGCCGCCGACATTCTCGAAATAGACGTCCACCCCGCCTGGCGCGGCCTGCTTGATCTCAGCCGACAGTGCCTTGGCGTCCATGGCGCGGTGATCAAGGCAATGGTCATAACCCAGCTCCGCGGTGGCAAAGGCGCATTTATCCGCACCACCCGCAACGCCAATGACGCGCATGCCCTTGGCCTTCGCAAGTTGGCCGACCATGCTCCCCACGGCCCCCGTCGCGGCGGAGACGACGATCGTCTCTCCGCCCTGCGCTTCTGCGATCTCGTTCAGGCCGACCCAGGCGGTTATGCCGGGCATACCCAACACCCCCAGCGCGGTCGCGATCGGGGCAACGGAAGGATCAATCTTGCGCACGTTGGTCCCGTCCGAAATTGCATGCGAGGTCCAGCCAAACTGCGCGGTCACGATGTCGCCAACGCCGAATTTGGCATTGTTAGAGACCATAACCTCCCCCACGGCCCCACCTTCCATGATGCCGCCGATCGCGACCGGGTCGGCATAGGACTTCACATCATCCATGCGGCCGCGCATGTAGGGATCAAGCGAAAGCCAGATGATGCGGACCAGAAACTCCCCCTCGCCGGGTTCAGGCAGGCTGCGGGTTTCCAGTTTGAAATTTTCCGCCATCGGCGCGCCATGCGGGCGGGAGGCGAGGGTGATGCAGGTGGCGTCGGTCATGTGTTGGGCTCCTTGAGGGGTCGAGACAGCTAAGCAGGCCTTACCGCAGAAAAAAAGGCCCTGCCGCTCATGAAGAGACGGCAGGGCTTGAGTTTGTGCTTGCGGTCATGGCCGCAGGCACGGGCGGTAACTCGTCGAAATTCAGTGTCTAATTCAGTGCATCTCCGCTCGGATTTGCTGGCGCAGCACGTCGATGGGAACCTTTTTGCCATCGGTTTTGTAGCACCAATAGGTCCAGCCGTTGCAGCTTGGCGCCCCTTCAAGGGCGGCGCCCACCTGATGGATGGAGCCTTTCACGTCATCGCCGATCAATGTGCCATCAGCACGCACCTTGGCCTTGTGACGACCGTTCAGCGACCACAGCTCATCGCCGGGGTTCAGCAACCCTCGTTCCACCAGCACACCGAAGGCCACGCGGGGCTCCGCGCGTTTGGATTGAGTGACCTCCAGCGAGCTACGGTCGAATTTGCGGACGTTCTTCAGGCGCTTCTCGGCAACCTCGCGGTAGGCCGCCTCCCGCTCGATCCCGATATATTCGCGGCCCAGTTTCTTGGCGACGGCGCCGGTGGTGCCTGTTCCAAAGAATGGGTCCAGCACGACGTCGCCCGGATTGGTGGTCGAGACCAGCACACGGTGCAGCAGTGATTCCGGCTTTTGCGTTGGATGCGCTTTCTCGCCCATGGCATTTTTAAGCCGCTCATGACCCGTGCAAATCGGCAGCACCCAGTCGGAGCGCATCTGCACCCCTTCGTTCAGGGCCTTCAGCGCCTCGTAATTGAACGTGTATTTCGAGCCTTCGGATTTCGACGCCCAGATCAGCGTTTCATGAGCGTTGGTCAGCCGTTTGCCCCGAAAATTCGGCATCGGGTTCGACTTGCGCCAAACCACGTCATTCAGCATCCAGAACCCCTGGTTTTGCAGCTCATTCCCGACCCGGAAGATGTTGTGGTAGGAGCCGATCACCCAGATCGCACCATTGGGTTTCAGCAGCCGGCGCGCGGCGGTCAGCCAGTTACGGGTAAAGCTGTCATAGCGTTTGAAACTGGCGAATTGGTCCCAGTCATTGTCGACCGCATCCACTTTGGAATTGTCGGGGCGGTGCAGGTCGCCGCGCAGCTGTAAATTATAGGGGGGGTCCGCAAAGATCAGATCGATACACGCCTCGGGCAGGCTGTTCATCGCCTCGATGCAGTCACCATCCATGATTGTATTGAGCGGTAACGCTTCATGCGTCACCTTCGTCAATTTTCCCATCATCAGCCTCAATGCTGCGCCTTTGCGGCGCTTGTTCATTCGTTGGGACCAAGATGAGTCAAAGCGTAAACTCAGTCAAAAACTATAAATTTCAATTGCTTATAAAATTCTATCGACACAAGATATTGTGGACGGGTTTATAGGATCGCCGATGATGTGGTGTTACCCCGTGTTGCTGTAATGCACTAATGTGCTCGCGCGTCGGGTAACCCATGTTTTTTGACCACAGGTATTCGGGATGCTCCTGCGCCAAATCGCACATGATCCGGTCGCGGGTTACCTTTGCCAGGATGGAGGCCGCCGCAATGGATTGCGAGCGCCCGTCGCCTTTGACCAATGCGGTGGCTGGCTGGGCCAAATCGGCGGGCACCCGGTTGCCATCCACCAGCACATGCCCGACGCCGTTCAGGCCCGCCACCGCGCGGCACATGGCCAGATGCGAGGCGTGATAGATGTTGAGCGCGTCGATCTCTGCCACGCTGGCCTGGGCGATGCAGAACTGCCCGCGCCCACAAATCGCATCAAACAGAACATCGCGCTTGGTCGCGGTCAGTTTCTTTGAATCGTTCAACCCCTCGGGGATGTCGGCGGGGTTCAGCACCACGGCCGCGGCCACCACCGGGCCTGAAAGCGGCCCGCGCCCGGCCTCATCGACCCCGGCAATGCCGGAGACACCTTTCGCGATCAACGCGGCCTCATGTGTGAAATCGGGTCCCATTTCCCGTTCAAACACCGGCCAGCCGGGAAACGCAAAGAGAAAAGGGGCGACCTTTGCGGCCGCCCCCAAGTGATCACACTCGTTAATCATACGCGCCATCCGTCATGCCGCAGGCAACGAGGAGAGTAGAAGTAGCGCGGCCCGTGCAGCGTCCGGTTCTGACGGAGGCAATCCTGAGGCAGCTGCGCGCGGGTATGGCGTTTCATGCAGCGGGCCTCGAATACCGGTTGTTTGCCGCGATAGGTCCATGCGTGGCTCAGGCAACGCTGCGGGGCGATCTTGGCGTGGCGACGATGTTCGGGGCGCTTGTAGCCATGGCGGCGGTCATTATGGCGGCGAATGATCGGGGCCGGTTGGACGTGATTTCGGCTGACGCGCGCGGCCTCACGTTTCTTGTCCCGCTCCCGGTCGCGTTCGATGGCCTTGGCGATGACCCCCAGAACGACAAGCCCGCCCACGATCTTGGCAAGGTCTTCATCGGCCCGCGCGGGTGCGGTGGTGAATGAGGTAGCGGCAAGCGCAAGGCTCAGCACGGTGGCAATCAGGCGGCGTTTCATGGGTCTCTCCTTCAGGTCGGCGCAGCGCATCTTGGCGCTGCGTGGCAGTCATTTGATCCCCGTCACCAGGGTGATGCGTCTCAACCTGGGGCAGACCGGGCGGCTAAACCATTTCAGCACGGCGTAAGGGCATAGCCTGCCTTTGTTATTGAATAACGCCCTGTGAATGGGGCATCTGGCAGCTATGAAAACCCGCATACTCCCCCTTGCCGCCGCTGTTTTCGCGGCGTCGGCTGTCGCCGCCCATGCCGGCTGCTTTGCCGATTACAAAGCCAAGAAAGACAACCCGTTGCAGCTGCATTACGGGGTGATCGAAGTGCCGCAGCAGGTCTGTGACGGAGGGCGCAGCGCCGCCCCCATCATCGCAGCCCGGCTTGCCAACCGAGGCTGGACGCTGCTCAATGTGGTATCGGTCTTCGGGGATGACGGCCTTGCGGGAAGGAAAGCCAGTGCCGGACAATATTACCTTCGCTTCTAAGCTGACGCCGGCCCGCGTTGTCATCATCGGGGTCGTGGCCATCGTCGCCATCCTGGGGCTGGCCGCCTTGGTGCTGTTTGCCAACCTGCCCGACGCCAACGCCTTCAACGGTCGGGTAGAGCGGCTTTTTGTCGAGAACGACGCATTGACCGGGCAGGCAGAGATCAAGCTTCTGGAGATCCTCGCAGGTTCCGGCACCGCGTTCTCGGAGACGCTGGCCTCCTACCGGTTCATTATCTTCGTGCTGATGCTGTTTGCCACGGCGCTGCTGATCGCGACGCTCGTGTGCATGGTGTCCCTCGTGGTGCTCGCCCGGCGCATGGCAGAGGTGGAGAAGACCGGCATTCAGGTGAACGCCCTGACCGTGCACCGCGACCAGCGGATCGTGCAGATCAACGACATGGAGTTCAAACTGACCGAGGCCGCGCTGGAGACGCTTTCGGTGCTGGCAGAGGCGCGCATTGACGACGACATCCTGTCGGGCGTGGAGATTGAAAGCGTGATCTCCGGCAAGCCCGCCAGCGATTGCGACGAGGCGTCTGGTGCCGTGCGGATCAAGCGGCTGCGGGACCATTTGGGCAACCAGATGATGAGCGAGCTGCTGATAAAGAACATCGCCCGCAAGGGCTATGTTCTGGCCGTGGCGCCGGAAGCGATCAAGATGGTCTGACCTGCCGCATCCGGATGATCAGGCTTTTGCCTCCCGCGTGGCCTTCCCTGACATCACCCGCGCCTGAAACAGGATGACGGCAAACAGAAACCCGCCACGGATCACCATCTGCCAGTAGGCGCTGAAACTGATCGTGCCGCGGCCATTCTCGAAGTTCAGGATATTGAAGACGAGCCCCAAAAGCAGCGCGCCTGCAACCGTTGCCGTGACCGACCCCAGACCACCCGTCAGAAGCGTGCCGCCCACCACGACGGAGGCGATGGCAGACAGCTCCCACCCGATGCCTTCCAGCGGCTGGCCCGCTCCAAAGCCGGAGGCAAGGATAACCCCCGCCAACCCCGCGCAGCCGCCTGACAGCAGGTACACGAATGCCGTCGCCCGATTGACCTTCAGGCCCATCAGCACGGACGCATCCGCGCCGCCCCCAATGGCCAGCACCGTCCGCCCGAGCGATGTTTTCTCTAGCACAAACCACAGCGCCACGACGACACCGCCCACAACGACGATCGACCAGGGCAGGATGTTCAGCGCCTGCTCCATCCCCATTTTGGTGAAGTTCGACCCCCAATCGACGGAGATCGTTTGCGCGCCCGAAATCACCAGCGCGCTGCCTTTTGCGCCGAGCATGGTTGCGAGTGTCGCGATGAAAGGCGGGATGCGCAGCGCGATGATGCTGATCGCGTTGATCGCCCCGAAACCGATACCCGCCAGCACCGCACCGGGCAGCGCGACCTCGATCCCATAGGGCGACAGATAGGCCGCGATAACCGAGGTGAACGCCGCGACCGACCCCACGGACAGGTCGATCCCGCCGGTCATGATGACGAAACACATGCCGACGGAGATCACGATGAACATGGAATTGTAGTTGAGGAAGGACGTGATGTTATAGGCCCCGCCAAAATTGTCATAGCGCAGCAACCCGAACAGGATCAGCGCAGCCAGCGCCACCCAGACTGCCACCGATTGCGGGCTGCGCGCGAGGGTTTTGCGCAAGTCAAACGCGTCCAGATCACCCATGCGACTACTCCTTCCGGGCCTGTTGCACGTAGACAGCGGCGAGGATGATGACGGCCTTGGCGATCAACGCAACCTCATCCTCCACCCCGTTGGCGAGCAGCGTGTATTTGACCAGCTGAATAATCACCGCGCCCAGAATGGCCCCGAAGATCGGCGCGCGCCCACCTTGCAGTAATGCGCCGCCGACAACGGCTGCGGCTATGGCGTCCAGCTCCATCAGGTTGCCGTTGCGCGCGGCGTCGGAAGCCGAGTTGATGGCAACGACGATGAGGCCGGCAAGGCCGGACAGCACCCCGCAGATCATGTAAACCCCGATCTTGACGCGTTTGACGGGGCCGCCTGCAAGCTCCGCCGCGCGCTCGTTCCCGCCGATGGCGAGGACGTAGCGGCCGAAGGTTGTTCGGGTCATCACCAAAAAAAGGACGCAGGCGATGGCAAGGGCCAGCCATCCCTGAAACGGCAGCCCCAAGATTTTGCCGGTGCCCAGATAGCTGAAGGACGGGTTCGAAAAGGTCTGCAGGTTGCCATTCGTCAGCACCTGCGCGATGCCCCGGCCCGAGATGAACAAGATCAGCGTCGCGATGATCGGCTGCACCTTCAGGTTGGCCACCAGAATGCCATTGAACAGCCCGCAGGCAATCGCCGCCAAAAGGGGCACCACAATAGCCGTCGTCAGGCCGAGCGCGGGGTAGGCTCGCCCAAACTCCGACAGAAAGATCAACGGCGCCAACGCGCCCGCCAAGGCCATAATCGCGCCAACCGAAAGATCAATGCCACCCGTCGCAATCACCAGCGTCATGCCCATGGCGACAATCGCAATCGTGGCAACCTGGCTGATATTCACAAACAGCGTCTGCATCTGCAGGAAGTTTGGCGTCACAAGAATGTTGAAAAGGAGGATCACCGCCAGCGCGACCAGCCCGCCATTGCGACGCAAGGCAGCTCGCCAGTCGAACGGTTTGATCTCTGTCGGCAATTCGGTTTCCTGCGTGCTCATGCGGCCTGGCCTTCCGTATGCGCCAGCGCCCGCACCAGCGCGTCTTCGGTAATGCCGGGGTTTGTCAGCTCCGTGACGATGCGCCCTTCGTTCAACACGATGATACGGTTCGCGCCTTCGACAATCTCTTCAAATTCGGAGCTGATCAGCAGCACGCCCACCCCTTTGGCGACCGCATCCCGGATGATGGCCTGAATTTCGCGCTTCGCGCCCACATCAACGCCGCGCGTCGGCTCGTCGAGGATCAGCACGTCCGGCTCAATTGCCAGCCACCGGGCCAACAGTACCTTCTGCTGATTACCGCCGGACAGCTCCCGAATGGGTTGTTCCATATTCGCGGTCTTGATGCCGAGCGCTTTGATGAAATGGGCGACCAGCTCCCGCTCCCGCGCGCGGTCGATCTGTCCGCCTTTGGTGAGCTTAGGCAGCAGCGCGAGGGTCAGGTTTTCGCGCACCGACATGTCAGGGATAATCCCTTCGGCCTTGCGATCTTCGGTCAGGTATCCAAAGCCCGCCGCAATGGCGGCAGCAGGCGTTTCCAGCCCGACCCCCGTTCCTTTGACCGCGATCTGCCCAACGGTCAGACGGTCCACGCCAAAGATAGCGCGCGCGGCCTCTGTGCGGCCCGCGCCAAGCAATCCGCCAAGGCCCACGATCTCCCCCCGGTGGAGGGTCATGTCAAAACCCTGCAGCCGCGGCCCGGTGGAGACATCTCGGGCGTGCACCAACACCTCCCCCCGCGCCTCTCCGCCTGTGCCGCCTGCAAATTCGGTCATGCCGGCCTGCGCAATTTCATCAGTGTCGCGGCCCAGCATGGCTGCGATCAGCTCCAGCTTCGTGGTGCCCGCAATGTCGCGACACTCCACGGTGCAGCCATCACGCATCGTGGTGACGCGGTCGCAAATCTCGAACAATTCATCGAGGAAGTGAGAGACATAGAGCAC
>CALHHY010000077.1 GCA_938030665.1 uncultured Litoreibacter sp.
TGCTGCCATCCCCAAGGCGGTCGAAGACGTGCTGCTGAACCTCTTTTATATGGCGATGAAGCCGCTTCGCGCGGTCACCGAATACGACTTCGGCAATACCGACCTGTTAGGTGACATGCGCCGCGCCGGGTTCGAGATGGCGGAGGATCGCAGCTATGTCCCGCTGCCGCCCATAGATACGCTTTTGCTGCAACGGAAGATCGGCGGCATTTATCTGCTGGCCACCAAGCTGCAGGCACGCGTCAATCTGCATGAGCTTGTCTCTCCTTACGCGTAACCTGCCCTCTGCATTGCTTCAGAAATATCCTCGGGGGGTGGGGGCTGGCCTCCAGCTTTCAGCGCGCGCGCGGCGCGGCGCAACCGTTACGACCCAGCCAGCTCACTCCTTCTCCGACATGTCCTTACCCGCCCGCGCGCGGTACGCGGGCAGGGACCAGTTGAAGCGAAGTGCAGCGACCCGGACGCCGAAAGCCAGGGCAAAGCCAAAGGCCATGGCCCAGCGGCGGTCCCCCGCAAGCCCCACGAATGCCACATAACCAAGCGCGCCGATAACGGCTGCGGCCACGTAGATTTCCCTGCGTAGGATAATCGACGGCTCCTGCCCGAACGTGTCGCGTATGATGCCGCCTAACGCCGCCGTCATGACCCCCATCATCAAAGCCACCAACACGCCCGCGCCGGCATCCAGCCCTTTCGCGGTGCCCGCAACAGCCACCAGGGCCATGCCAAACGCGTCGAACAGCAGGATGTAGCGGTAGCGACTTTCCATCAGATGAGCGCTGAAATGGACGACTACCGCCGTGATCATGCAGGCCACCACCGGCGTTGGGTCCGTGACCCAGAAAACCGGCACCCCCAGCACCAGGTCCCGCACCGTCCCCCCGCCCACACCGGTGATCACGGCCAGCCAAATGAAGCCAAGAATATCAAGCTCCTTGCGGGAAGCGACCAGCGCGCCCGTGATCGCGAATGCCACGGCGGCAAAGAGATCAAGCGCGGTCAGCAACGGGGTGGCGGTATCAAAGAGCATCAGGCGATCTTAGCAACAAAGAGGCCATAAAAAAACGCGCCCTGACGGACGCGCTTTTCTGTTTTGATTGTCCGGCAAGGATCAGGCGGCTTCGGCCTGCGAGCGACGCTCGCTTTCTTCCCGCGACAGGGCGACCGAGGTACGCACCCCGTTGCCCACAAATTCCATCAGGCCGGAGACCACACGCTCGTTCGGGTCAATCCCCGCGCAGCTCAGAACCTCGCGCCCATCACGGGAGCGAGCCCAGCGTGCAATCTGCTCCGGTCCATTGCCATATTTCTTGTCGTCAGCAATCGCATCGTCCAGCGCAGCCAACACCACTGCCGCAAACAATTTGCGCGCGCGTTGTCCCTGTTCGAAGTTGAAAGCCGTACCGTCTACGAAATCAGCAGCCATTCCGCGTCCTTCTAGTTTTTGCTCTTGTAACTCGGGCGTAGCGCTTCTTATGACGCATCTATTCCGATTCGTCATTGCATATTTTGTATGGCAGCCATGCTTGTGGTGCATAACTCATACAAATTTGTCCAGCATTTAGCGATCTTGCCCCGTAACCATTCACCAGATATAGGACGCGTCAAAGTTCTATCAACCTTTTGTCAAGGAAATGCCCCAATGCCCAAGATTAACGGAAACGAGATTCGTTCAGGCAATGTCTTGGAGCATAATGACGGTTTGTGGGTCGCGGTGAAGGTCGATCACGTGAAACCTGGCAAAGGCGGTGCCTTCGCGCAGGTCGAGATGAAAAACCTGCGCAACGGGTCAAAACTGAACGAACGGTTCCGCTCCGCCGACAAGGTCGAAAAGGTGCGGCTGGAGCAAAAGGACCAGCAGTTTCTTTACGAGACCGACGGCATGCTGACCTTCATGGACACCGAAAGCTACGAGCAGATTGAGCTGCCTGCCGACCTTCTGGGCGAACGGCGCCCCTTCCTGCAAGACGGTATGATCGCGCAGATCGAATATTATGAAAGCGAGGCGCTGAACGTCACCTTGCCCCAGAAAGTCACGTGCACCGTGACCGAAACGGAACCGGTGGTGAAGGGCCAAACGGCGTCAAAAAGCTTCAAACCGGCGGTGCTGGATAACGGCATGCGCATCATGGTGCCGCCGTTTATCTCCGTGGATGAGGCGATCGTCGTCGACACGGAAAGTATGGAATATAGCGAACGCGCCTGAGTGCCCGCCGCCCTTGCCACAGCCATTTTTCCGGTGCTAGCCTCCGGCTACCTAACCGGGCAGCGGGGTGTCTTCCGGACGCGCCCGACGTCATTTCATGACGCGTGAAATCCCTGCGAAACCGGCCTGACCCGTCAGGCCTTTTTCGGACGCATATGCGACAGGGAGGACGGCGCCATGAAACAGATCGGCATTATTGGCATTGGTGACATGGGCAGCGGGATCGCGAAAAACCTGCTGGCAAACGGCTTTGAGGTGACGGGTTTTGACCTGAAGCCGGACCGGATGGCGGCTTTCGAAAAGATGGGCGGCACCGCTGCCTGGACCGCCGCTGACGTCGGATCAGGCGCGGATGCCGTGTTTGTCATGGTCATGACCGGTGACGAGGCCAAGCAGGTAATCCTGGGGCCCGATGGGGCGGCCGCGCAGATGGCGGCGGGTGGTGCGGTAATCCTGTCGGCCACAATCAAACCCCACGAGGCGCGCGACATCGGCGCGGCGTTAGATGGCACCGGCATCCATCTTATCGACACGCCGGTCTCGGGCGGCTTTCCCGGCGCGCAATCGGGCACGCTGACAATGATGGCCGCGGCCCCTGACGACGTGCTGGACCGGTTCGCGCCGGTGATGGAGGCCATCTCCGCCAACATCCACCGGGTCGGTCACCGTCCGGGCGACGGCCAAACCGTGAAAGCCTGCCTGCAATCGCTGATCGGCGCGCAATTCTCGGCAACGTTCGAGGCCGCGGCGCTGGCGGCCAAAGCGGGCGTGCCGGGGCAGGTTATCCTTGATGTCTTCTCCACCTCCTCGGCCGGCTGCGGTGTGGTCAATAACGCGCTGGAAAAGATCATCGACCGGAAATTTGAAGGGACTGGCAGCCATATCAACACGATGCACAAGGACCTGACGATCTCCATGGGGTTGGGGGAGGCGCTTGGCGTCCCCCTTCACACCGCCTCAGCCGCAATGCAATTGTTTCACGCCGGACGCACGCGCCACCCGAATGGCGATAATTGGGTTTGCACTCGGGTGATCGAGGAAATCATAGGCGCCGAGCTACATCGCGAAGCGGCGAGGAAAACGCGCTGAGGGCATGCGGGATGGCGGGTGGGGCGCCGGCGCAGCCCAGCGTCACCCCCTTCCCGCAAAGAAAGGAGGATTCATGAAACTGGGGGTCATCTGCGACGGCATAAGTCGCGATCTGAAACATGCCATCGACGTTATGGACGAGTTTGGCCTCGACTATGCCGAGCTACAATTCGTGGGCAACAAGGAAGTCGGCGATCACACGAGCGGAGAAATCGCGGAGATTGACCGCCTGCTGCGGGACCGCAACAAGCCCGTCTCCTGCCTCTCGCGCCATATCTTCGCCGGCATGACGCTCTCCAACCAGCCGGGTGACGCGCTGCATCTTCGCCATATAGACGCGCTGAAACGGGTGATCGACATGGCCCATGCGGTGGGGGCGCCGCTCGTGCGCATCATGACCCCAAAAAAAGAGCAGATCCTGTGGGGCACGGGCGGTGCTGAGACATGGAACGTGGCCCATGGCGCGTGGGACGCCATGCTGCCCCTGATCGCCCCGGCTGTCGAGATTGCAAAGGACGCGGGCCTCACCCTCGTGGTGGAGACCGGCAATGGCACGATGGTCAACTCCAACTATACGGCCCGCAAGCTGATTGACGATCTGGACGCCGGGGACACGCTTCAGGTGCTATGGGACCCCGCCAATAATTGTTGGTGCCACGAGGTCGCCTATCCAGACGGCTATGACGCGGTGAAAGCGGGCTATCTGGGGCACGTCCATATCAAGGACGTGCAGGTCGACACACCCCGTGCCACGCTGGAGGTCCGCCCCCTGGGGGAAGGCCAGCTTGCCCCTCACTTCCAGCCCATAGCAGACGCGCTGCGAGGGGATGGGTATGCGGGCGTCATCTCATTTGAAAGCGTGTATCACCCCGGAAACGGCGATTTTGAAGCCGGCTTCCGGGCATGCATTGACCGGTTCAAGCAGATCTTCGGTCCCGTTTCCGTCTGACGTGACCAACTGAAAAGGCCGGGCGGTCATCAAACCACCCGGCCTCAACTTTGTAACGACAGACCCTTAGTTGATCGGAGAAATCAGGTCCGGGTTGGTGACGAGGTTGCGGACGCCATGCGCGTAACCCTCGTCAAAGATGTTACTGCCCAGCCAGGCCTCGACCGACTGAATGCTGACCTTCTTCACCTGCGGACGCACCGACCAGCTGACCTGCAAGGGCGAGCCTGCCTCGTTATAGCTGGGTCCGGTGGTGGAGCCCGCATATTGGATCGGCGTGCCCGTGTCGGACGGGATGTTGACCGCCTGATGCACGCCGCCCACTTTCTCGACCTTGGTCAGCTCAACGAAATCAGCCGCTGCGCTGTCATTGACGAGCACATAAACCTGCGTCTCCACGCGCAGCTGCGGGTTCACGATGGCCTCGCTGAGGCAGGCACCCAAAGTCGGGCCCGGCTCGATCTGCGCGGTGGTGTGGACGTAATGCAGCTCGATCGTGTCGCCCGGTTCAAGCGAGCCGTATTTGCCTTCCCCAATGACGCGCCCGACGGGTGCAAGCTCCGCCTCGGTCAGCTCGCCGTCATAGAGAAAGCCCGTCCCCGCGCCCTTACCGTTGCCATTGCCGGCATAAGTGGTGAACTCACCGCCGCGGTGCTCTGCATTCTCATGGAAATGGATGTTGCACAGGTTCATGTCAGTATGGGCTGGCGCGGTCTCGAAAATGCGCGGGTTGCTTCCGGCGAGGGTCGACAGGTCACGCGGTGCCTGCGGGCCAAAGCCCTTGCCGGCGGTGTTCTCGGCCAGTGCGGCGCGCTGTGCGGCCACCACATCATCCGAGACCGAGTGGCCATCCGCAAAAACCGCTCCCACGGTCAAGGCAGTTGTGGCGCAGGCCCCTAAAAATACAGATTTAGAAAACGTCATGTTGGTCTTTTCTCCCAATATCGCCTCTTTGGCAGGTTGAGGCGTTCTTTGCTTAACGGGAGCGTTCGGCCGTCTGGTCCCTACCCCCGCAAAAAAGCCACCTAGGTCATTGCATCAAGAAGACAATTTGCCAGGCAGCCTCAGAGACCATCACTTGGATGGCTTACGCCGTCAACCCACGCCGCGTCGTCCACGACACGTGGTGCCAGCCCATCGACACAGCCCACATTCACGCCGATCTCATCGGGGTTGGAGCGGCGCTGATGGAAGACATGCACGCCGCAGGTTTTGCAAAACTGATGCCGGGCGGTGTTGGTATTGAACTGATAGAGACCCAGATTGTCCGCGCCCGCCTCAATCCGCAGATCGCTGAGGCGACCGGACACCGCGCCGGGGTATTTCCGCCGGCACAGGGAGCAGTCACAGCGGTGCAGGCTGCCTAGCCCGTCCACCATTTCAAAGCTGATGCGGACGCTGCCGCAATGGCAGCTCGCGGTCGA
>CALHHY010000078.1 GCA_938030665.1 uncultured Litoreibacter sp.
CGCCGAACAGGCCGAAGTTGAATTGGCCGATCTCGCCCAGGACCTGGCCGCCGCCAACGCCGCCTATCACCGCGACGACGCCCCCGAACGCAGCGATGCTGATTACGACGCGCTGAAACGGCGCAATGGAGAGATCGAGGCGCGGTTTCCTCAACTCAAGCGATCTGACAGCCCGAGCGAACAGGTAGGCGGGCCGCTGGCAGATGGGTTTTCCAAGGTCACCCATCAGGTGCGGATGCTGTCCCTAGGCAACGCTTTCGATGAGGCGGATGTCACCGAGTTCGACGCCCGCATCCGCAAATACCTAGGGATGGATGCATGCGAGCCGCTTGCTTACGTCGCCGAGCCCAAGATTGACGGCCTGTCGCTTTCCCTGCGCTATGAAAATGGCCAGCTCGTGACGGCTGCAACACGTGGTGACGGCGCCGTAGGAGAAAACGTGACCGCGAATGCGCGCATGATCCGGTCAATTCCGCAAACTCTTGACGGCGGGCCTGACGTGTTGGAAGTCCGAGGGGAGGTCTACATGTCCCATCAGGATTTCGCCGCGCTCAATGCAAGGCAGGCGGAGGAGGGGAGCAAGACATTCGCCAATCCGCGCAACGCCGCCGCTGGCTCCCTTCGCCAACTTAATGCGGAGATCACGCGCAACCGCCCGCTGGCATTCTTCGCCTATTCCTGGGGCGCCCTTTCAGAACCACTGGCCCAGACCCAGATGAAGGCCATCGCCCGCCTGTCCGCACTTGGCTTTCAGACCAACGATTTGACCCGACGCTGCGACGGCCCCGACGCGCTGATTAAGCATTACAAACAGATCGAAGCGCAACGCGCTGATCTGGGCTATGACATTGACGGGGTCGTCTATAAGGTCGATGCGCTGGATCTGCAGGCCCGTCTGGGCTTCCGCTCCACCACGCCCCGTTGGGCTATTGCCCATAAGTTCGCGGCGGAGCTGGCATGGACGCGCCTCGAAGCCATCGAAATTCAGGTTGGCCGGACCGGCGCGCTGTCGCCTGTGGCCCGGCTGCAGCCGGTGACCGTGGGCGGGGTCGTAGTCTCCAACGCGACGCTGCACAACGAGGACTATATTGCCGGTCGGGACGCGAAGGGCGGGCTGATCCGTGATGGCAAGGACATCCGCGGGGGTGATCTGGTGCAGGTCTACCGGGCGGGGGACGTGATCCCGAAAATCGCCGATGTGGACCTGTCAAAACGTCCCGACGATGCCGTCCCTTACACGTTTCCCGGCACTTGCCCCGAATGCGGATCTGATGCCGTGCGGGAGGAGGGGGACGCGGTCCGGCGCTGCACAGGAGGGCTGATCTGCCCGGCGCAGGCGGTGGAAAAGCTGAAGCATTTCGTGTCCCGCGCGGCGTTCGATATCGAAGGGCTGGGTGCGAAACAGGCGGAAGCGTTCTACCTCTTGCCAGTGGATGACCACCTGCGCATCGCGGAGCCTGCGGATATTTTCACCCTGCGCGCCCGCGACGAACAGGCGGCGCTGACCAAGCTGAAAAATCGCGAGGGTTGGGGGGATAAATCGGCCAGCAACCTCTTTGACGCGATTGATGAGAAACGCAAAATACCATTGAACCGGGTGATTTTTGCTTTGGGATTGCGCCATGTCGGCGAAAGCGCCTCAGCCTTGTTGGCCAACCACTACACCAGCTGGGACGCGTTTAGCAAAGCGATGCAGGATGCCGCCGGCCAAGATGGGCCCGCTTGGGAGGACCTGATCGGCATAGACGGGATTGGCGCGGTCATGGCGGCCTCCGTCACCGACGCGTTCGCGCAGCAGCAGGAACGCGCCGCCATCGACCGGCTGATCGCGCAGCTGGACGTGCGGGACATGCCGAAACGCGACAGCGCCTCCAGCCCGGTTGCGGGCAAGACTGTGGTTTTCACCGGCACGTTGGAGAAGATGACCCGCGCGGAGGCCAAGGCGCGGGCGGAGGGGTTGGGTGCGAAAGTCTCGGGCTCTGTTTCGGCCAAGACCGACCTGCTGGTTGCGGGGCCGGGGGCCGGATCGAAGGCGAAGAAGGCCGCTGACCTGGGCGTTGAGACCATCGACGAAGACGGTTGGCTGCAACTTATAGGCGGCCAATGAGCGGCAGGCCGGAGGCGCTTTTTCAGCTATTTGGCGCGCTGACCAGCCTTGATGGGGTCGGCCCCAAAACCGCTCAGCATTTTGCAGGACTTGATATTGAAAAGCCGCGCGATCTGCTGTTCACGCTGCCGGGCTCAGGGATTGACCGGACGCGCATCACCTCCATACGGGAGGCCGTTCTACCCGCCGTCGTGACGGTTGAGGTTGAGATTGGCATGCATGTCCCGGCTCGCCAGAAGGGGCGGCCCTACCACATCCATGTGCGCGACGCCGAGACCGAGTTCCGGCTGGTTTTCTTCCATGCACGCGGCGATTATCTGCAAAAGCAGCTGCCGACCGGGCAGCGCCGGGTGATCTCCGGCAAGGTTGAGATGTTCGATAGTATGGCCCAGATGGTTCATCCTGATCACATCCTGCTCGCAGCACAGGCTGACGCGATCCCGGCATTTGAACCCGTCTACCCGCTGGCCCAAGGCGTGTCGCAAAAACTGATGGCGCGCGCTGCCGCCTCGGCACTGGAAATGGTGCCGGCGATGGCGGAATGGATTGATCCCGGTCAAAAGGCCAAATCGGACTGGCCCGATTTCAGCGATGCCATCATTGCCGCGCATCACCCGCAAAGCCTCAAGGACATGGCACCCACGACCCCGGTTCGCGAAAGGCTCGCCTATGACGAGATGTTTGCGCATCAATTGACGTTATCCTTGGCCCGCGCCTCGGTCCGAGCAAAGCCGGGTATCGCCAGCGTGGCCACGGGGGCACTGCAATCGAAAGTGCTGAACGCGTTGCCATACCGCCCGACCGGGGCGCAGACCCGCGCCATTGCGGAGATTGCGGGCGATATGTCGGCAGGCACGCGGATGAACCGGTTGCTGCAGGGCGATGTGGGTTCGGGCAAGACGCTGGTCGCGCTGATGGCGCTGCTAACCGCGGTGGAGGCCGGCGGGCAGGGCGTGCTGATGGCGCCCACGGAAATTCTGGCGCGCCAGCATCTGGAAAGTCTGGCACCTTTGGCTGAGGCCGCTGGCATCGTGATCGCGCTGCTGACCGGGCGTGATAAGGGCGCGGAGCGGGCGGCGAAGCTTGACGCGCTGGCCACGGGCGACATCCATGTGCTGCTTGGCACCCACGCCGTTTTTCAAGATGACGTGGTGTTTCGCGATCTGCGGCTCGCGGTCGTGGATGAGCAACATCGGTTTGGTGTCGCGCAACGTATGGCGCTAGGCGCCAAGGGGGCCGCAGTCGATGTGCTGGTGATGACGGCGACGCCGATCCCCCGCTCGCTCGCATTGGCGCAATATGGCGATATGGACATCTCGGTGCTGGATGAAAAACCGCCGGGCCGCAAACCGGTGACCACCGCCACCGTGTCAACCGCGCGCATGGACGAGGTCGTGGCCAAGTTGCGCGGCGCGATTGCGGAAGGCAGGCAGGCCTACTGGGTTTGCCCACTGGTCGAAGAAAGCGAGCTGTCGGACAAAACCGCCGCTGAAGAGCGCTTCAAACGCCTGCGCGCTGCCTTGGGCGAAAGGGTTGTGGGGCTGGTTCATGGCCAGATGCCACCTGCCGAAAAGGACGCGGCGATGGCCCGGTTTGTGGCGGGCGAGACCTCAGTGCTGGTGGCCACCACGGTGATCGAGGTGGGCGTGAACGTGCCCAATGCCACGATCATGGTGATCGAGCGGGCAGAGGGGTTCGGCCTGGCACAGCTGCACCAGTTGCGCGGTCGCGTCGGCCGGGGGGAGGGGGCCTCCACCTGCCTGCTCATGTTCCAGGACCCGCTGAGCGAGACGGCGAAACGGCGGCTGAACATTCTGCGCGAATCCGAAGACGGGTTCCGCATCTCCGAAGAAGACCTGGCGATGCGCGGTGCGGGTGACTTGATCGGTACGGCACAATCGGGCCTGCCGCGATTCCGCATCGCTGATCTGGAACGCCAGACTGCGTTGATGGCCGTAGCCCAAAGCGACGCGCGGGCGCTGTTGAGCGCAGACCCGGCGTTAACCTCCGCGCGGGGTCAGGCGGCGCGGATGCTACTGTGGCTAATGGAGCAGGACCGCGCCATTCGTTTGATATCAGTGGGTTAGCGGATTGCGTCCCTACGTCAACACAAAATGTTCACGAATGTTCTCAAAAAGTTCTTTACTTGGGTTAATGTATATGAGAACAAAGTGGCAACAAAAAGAATGGAAGATGAGGAGATCGCCGCGATGATCGCAGATGTGAAAAAGATACTCACCCAGTCCCCCAAGACTGTCCTGCAGGATGCAGCCGGGATCGCCGCCATTGGCGTGATGATGTGCGTCACCCTCTATCTGCCACAGGTCTTCTAGCGTTTTTTACCGAGTACTGCCTGCTGTCTGTTGCCCTCAAGGGTCGCGCTTTTTCTGTCCCATTGCGCTGCCCTGTCGATCTTGCCTTGTCCCCAACTTGCCCGCCGGACAGCCTCTTTCCCCGGTGGATGCGGATCGACATGCCCAGACGAGCTGACTGCCGCCGCACCCTTTTCGGGTTGCGGCGGTTTTTTTATGCGGTGCTGGCCTCGACCAGCGCGTCAAGCGTCAGCATGATGGAAGCATGGCGGTTCTTGTAATCGCGCGCGGGCAGCAGCACCTGCAACCCGTCAAATGGGGCATCCGGGGCGGGGCCGTCCTGTTTTAACATGGCTTTCAGCTGGTCGCGCGCGGTCTCGATCTCGGACTTGCTGCGCCCGATCACATTTGCACCCACCACAGAGGCGGCCGCCTGCCCAAGCGCGCAGGCTTTCACATCCTGGCCGAAGGCTGTGACCCGGTCGCCCTCAAACGCCACGTCCACCGTCACGGTCGAGCCACAAAGGGGGGAGCGTTTCTTGACCGTCGCGTCAGGCGCGTCAAGCCGGTCCAGATGCGGGATATCCGCGGCAAGGGCCAGAATCTGGCCGGAATACAGCTTGATCAGATCGCCATCCGTGCTCATCTCGGCAGTCCTTGCGCATTGGTCCTTACGTCTCATAGATAGGCGCGTGCAGCCCAGATGCAAAGGAAATGCGCCATGAGTTTCGACCCTGCGACACTAAAGTATAACGAGGCCGGCCTGATCCCCTGCATCGCGCAACAGGAGGGCAGCGGCGAGGTGCTGATGATGGCCTGGATGAACGCAGACGCTGTGACGAAGACGCTTGCAACGGGCCGGGTGACCTATTGGTCCCGGTCCAGACAGGCCTTCTGGGTAAAGGGCGAAAGCTCGGGCCATGTGCAGGAATTGGTTGATTTGCGTGTGGATTGCGACCGGGACAGCCTGCTGGCCATCGTCCGCCAGACCGGGCCCGCCTGTCACACCAATCGCCAAGTGTGCTTTTACACCGCGATCCGGGACGGTGAAGAACTGGAGCTGATGGCACCCCTTGGCTGAGCGCGGGAGCCTCCGGGGGGTATATTTTCAATGCAATGAAGAGGCGACGTCAGAGCCCGACCATCTGCCTGATATCGGCGGGGGTGTATCCGTCTTCGCGGAATTTCGCGATGGCGCGGGCGTCGTCACGTTTGGCGAGCCGCTTGCCCGCGTCGTCTCGGATCAGCCGGTGGTGGTGGTAGACAGGCACGGGCAGGTTCAGCAGCTGTTGCAGCAGCACGTGGATCTTCGTGGCCTCAAACAGATCAGCGCCGCGCACAACATGGGTGATCCCTTGCGCCGCATCATCAAGCACCACGGAAAGGTGGTAAGAGGTGCCCATATCGCGCCGGGACAGGACGATATCTCCAACCTCGCGGATTAAATCTGCGCGGGTGAAGGTGACCTCGTCTGTATCTATGCCGGTCTCTTTGAAACTGAGAACGCCCCCCTCAGTGAGGTCATGCGGCACGCTGGCGATGTCGAGCCTGAGCGCCGCGTCAGGGGGCGGGGGCTCGGGGTAGTGGTCGCGCTCCGCATTCGCATTGCGGCAGGTGCCGGGGTATATGACCCCGTCCGGCCCCAGCAGCGGCGCGCCTTCCTGTGGGGCGGCGGCGGCGGCGGCGATGTCGCGACGGTTGCAGTGACAGGCATATAGGAACTTGTCCCACCACATCTGATCGATCGTATCGCGGTAGGTCTGCAGCCGGTCTGATTGGCGCATGACTGGCTCCGCCCAATTGAGGCCCAGCCAGGCCAGATCATCGTAAATCTGCTGTTCCCATTCGGGCCGCGCGCGGCTTTGGTCGATATCTTCGATCCGAAGCAGAAACGCACCGCCTTTCGCCTGCGCCATATCATGGGCCAGCATCGCCGAAAAGGCGTGGCCCAGATGCAGCGGCCCTGTGGGGCTGGGGGCAAACCGGGTGGTGAAGCTCACGCGCGCTCGAAGATGTAGACCATGGATTTTGCGCCGATCTTTTCGATATGGGTGCCGTATTCCTCCACTACCGGGCGGTGACCTGCCTCTTTCAGCCGGGTAACGCCTGCGACATAGTCGGGGTCCTCCAGCGCGTGATGGTTCAGCGAGAAGGCGAAGTGGCCGCCGCGTGGCACCAGGGCGATGAGCGTGTCCATCAGGCTGGCGGGCCCCGCCCCGGTGGAGATGACGCCGACGGCCAAAATCACCCGGTACTGTCCGTCGCGGATCGGCAGCGGGGCGTCGAGGTCCAGCAGCAGCAGCGAACGGTAAAGCCCTTTCGCGCGCGACTGCGCCAGCATCCCCTCCGACGGGTCCATGCCGTCAATTGTGCGGAACCCTTCACCTGAAAGTGCCAACCCGGACATACCAGTGCCACAGCCATAGTCGAGAATGGGGGTGGATTTGTCGGCTACGACGCCACCAAGGGCGCGGGCGATGCGCGCCGGTGTGGCGTAGCCGTTTTCCGCAAGTTCCGCATCATAGCTTCCGGACCATTTATCATAAAGGTTCTGGATCGCCTCGCGGCCTTCGGCGTCATAGACTTTATCTAGGTATCTATCTGTCATCAGACCAGTTTGACATGCGCGTCAGGCGGCGTCCAATCGCGCTGCATCAAGCCACTGTGTCCAGGCGGCTTTAGCACGGTCCGTATAGAGCTTGTAGCGCGTCTTGCGGTTGCGCCGCCCGCCCTTGGCGTCCACCGGAGGGAAGAGCCCGAAATTGACATTCATCGGCTGGAAGGTCTTGGCATCGGCCCCGCCGGTAATATGGGTGATCAGCGCGCCCATGGCGGTCTCAGGCGGGGGCGTGTCCATCGTTGTACCCATGATCTCGGCCGCGGCGAAACGGCCCGCCAGCAGCCCCATGGCCGCGCTTTCGACATAGCCCTCGACCCCGGTAATCTGGCCCGCAAACCTCAGGTGGGGTTTCGACTTCAGCCGCATCTGCGGGTCAAGCAGCGTGGGGGAGTTGACAAAGGTGTTGCGGTGAATGCCGCCAAGCCGGGCGAATTCCGCCTCCTCCAGCCCCGGGATCATGCGCAGCACCTGTTTCTGGGCGCCGTATTTCATCTTGGTCTGGAAACCCACGATGTTGAACAAGGTGCCAAGTGCGTTGTCGCGTCTGAGCTGCACGATGGCATGGGCTTTCACATCCGGCTGGTGCGGGTTCGTCAGGCCGACGGGCTTCATCGGGCCGAAGCGCAGCGTTTCGCGCCCGCGCTCGGCCATCACCTCGATGGGAAGGCAGCCGTCAAAGTAACCGGCGGTTTCGCCCGGTTTGAACTCCGTCTTGTCGGCGGCCAGCAAGGCGTCGATGAAGGCCTCATAGGTGTCGCGGTCCATCGGGCAGTTGAGGTAGGCGGTGCGTTCTTCTTCCGTGTCGCCTTTGTCGTAGCGGGACTGGAACCAGGCTTTCTCCATATTGATCGTGTCGAAATAGAGGATCGGGGCGATGGCGTCAAAGAAGGCCAGCGCGTCCTGGCCGGTCTCTGACGCGATAGCCTCGGCCAGGGTGCCGGATGTCAGGGGACCCGTGGCGATGATCCAATGGCCATCGTTGGGCAGGGCCGTGATCTCGTCATAACTGACGGTGATGTTGGGATGGGCCTTCAACCTTGCGGTCACGGTCTCGGCAAAAGGGTCACGGTCCACAGCCAGCGCGCCACCTGCAGGCAGGGCATGCGCGTCAGCGGCGGACATGATCAACCCGCCCGCCTGCCGCATTTCCCAGTGCAGCAGCCCGACCGCGTTCTGCTCATCATCATCAGATCGGAAGGAGTTGGAACACACCATCTCCCCCAGATTGCCGGTGCGATGCGCGAAGGTTTCGACCTTGGGCCGCATCTCGTGGATCGTGACTTTTACGCCCAGATTTGCCGCCTGCCAGGCCGCTTCCGATCCGGCCATGCCGCCGCCGATGATGTTGAGAACCTGTGTCATTTGGCTGATCTATACCGTGTTCAAGAAAAGAAAAAGCCCCGCAGCACCATGCCGCAGGGCTTCGTTTTGGCAGAAATACTTAAATCCGGGGGCTATTCCTCGGCGCCGTCCTCACCCTCGTCCTCGCCCTGATCGGCGATCCGGGCGACGGAGCTGACGGTCTCCCCCTTGCCAGTGTCAAAGACTTTCACCCCGCCCGCTGAACGCGACCGGAAGGAGATGCCGTCAACCGGGCACCGGATCGACTGGCCCTTGGAGGTGGCAAGCATGATTTGATCGTCCATCTCGACCGGGAAGGAGGCCACGATATCGCCTGCCTTCATCGACATGGCCTGCACCCCCATGCCGCCGCGACCGCGCACGGGGTAATCGTGGCTGGAGCTGATCTTGCCCGCGCCTTGGGCTGTGATCGTCAGGATCAAGTCCTCGGCGGCTGACATCTCTGCATAGCGCTCGGTAGAGAAATTCGGATCTGCCGGGGCATCGTCATCGCCATCTTCATCGGTCAAACCGGCCATGGCGCGGCGCATTTTAAGGTAGGCGGTCCGCTCCTCAGGGGTCGCAACAAAATGCCGGATGACGGACATGGAGACGACCTGCTGCCCATCCTGCAACTTGATGCCGCGCACACCCGTTGAGGCGCGCGAGGAGAAGACGCGCACATCCGTCGTAGGGAAGCGGATCGCGCGGCCGGCATTGGACATCAGCATCACGTCGTCATTTTCGTCGCAGATGCGGGCATTTACCAGCTCAACCCCTTCGGGCAGCTTCATGGCGATCTTGCCGTTGCGCATCACGTTGGTGAAATCGCTCAGAGCGTTGCGCCGCACGTCGCCTGCGGTCGTGGCAAAGACGATTTGAAGATCACCCCAGTCTTTCTCCTCCCGGTCCACCGGCATGATCGCAGCAATCGACACGCCTGCGGGGATCGGCAGGATGTTGACAATCGCCTTCCCCTTCGCGGTGCGGCCCCCTTGGGGCAGGCGCCAGGTCTTGAGCTTGTAGACCATGCCATCAGTCGTAAAGAACAGCAGCTGGGTGTGGGTGTTGGCCACAAACAGCGTGGTGACAACGTCATCTTCCTTGGTGGCCATGCCCGACAGCCCCTTGCCGCCGCGCCGCTGCGCGCGGAATTCGGCCAAAGGCGTGCGTTTGATCCAGCCGGTCTGCGTCACGGTGACGACGACATCCTCCCGCTCGATCAGATCCTCGTCTTCCATGTCGCCGGACCAGTCGACAATCTCCGACCGGCGGGGGACGGCGAACTGTTCTTTCACCTCGCGCAGCTCGTTGGAGATGATCTCCATGATCCGCTCGCGGGAGCGCAGGATGGCAAGGAATTCCTTGATTTTGGCGGCCAGTTCTTCCAGCTCGTCGGTGACCTCTTTCACCCCGATCTGGGTCAGACGTTGCAGCCGCAGATCCAGAATGGCGCGTGCCTGGGTTTCGGACAGATGATAGGTGCCGTCCTCGTTCACCGTATGGGTCGGGTCGTCGATCAGCTTGATGTAATCGGCGATGTCATGGGCGGGCCAGGCACGGGTCATCAGGCGCGACCGCGCCTCTGCTGCATCGGCGGAACTGCGGATGGTCTGCACCACCTCGTCAATATTGGTGACCGCCACGGCCAGACCGCACAGCACGTGGGAGCGTTCGCGTGCCTTGCGCAGCTCATAGGCGGTGCGGCGGGCGACGACCTCCTCCCGGAAGGCGATGAAATTCGTCAGGAAGGAGCGCAGCGTCAGCGTCTCGGGCTTGCCGCCATTCAGGGCCAGCATGTTGCAGGCAAAGGAGGTTTGCATCGGCGTGAAGCGGAACAGCTGGTTCAGCACCACCTCCGCCGTAGCATCGCGTTTCAGCTCGATCACGACGCGCACGCCGACGCGGTCGCTTTCGTCCTGCACATGGGCGATGCCTTCGATGCGCTTCTCGCGCGCAGCCTCGGCGATCTTTTCGATCATCGTGGCCTTGTTCACCTGATAGGGGATTTCGTTGATGACAATGGCGTAGCGATCCTTGCGGATCTCCTCGACCTTGGTTTTCGACCGCACGATGACCGAGCCGCGGCTTTCCGTATAGGCCTTGCGCGCGCCGGATCGTCCCAGAATGATCCCGCCGGTCGGGAAGTCGGGGGCGGGGATGTAGTCCATCAGCTGGATGTCGTCGAGGTCAGGCGTTTCGATCAGCGCCAGCGTCGCGTCCACGACTTCGCCCAGATTATGCGGCGGGATATTGGTGGCCATGCCGACCGCAATGCCGCCGGCGCCATTGACCAGCATGTTGGGGAAGCGCGCGGGCAGGACTGTGGGCTCTTTCTGCTTGCCGTCGTAATTGTCCTGAAAATCGACTGTGTCCTTGTCGATATCGGCCAGAATGAAGCCCGCAGGCTTGTCCATCCGCACCTCGGTATAGCGCATGGCCGCCGGGTTATCCCCGTCCATCGAGCCGAAATTGCCCTGACCGTCCAACAGCGGCAACGACATGGAGAAATCCTGCGCCATCCGCACCAGCGCATCATAGATGGCGCCATCCCCATGCGGGTGGTACTGCCCCATCACGTCACCCACGGGGCGCGCCGATTTGCGGTAGGATTTGTCATGCGTGTTGCCGGTCTCGTGCATCGCATAGAGGATGCGCCGGTGGACCGGCTTCAACCCGTCGCGCAGATCCGGGATCGCGCGGGAGATGATCACCGACATCGCATAGTCGATGAAGGAGGTTTTCATCTCATCCGTGATGGAGACCTGCGGGCCGTCATACGCCATCCGCACGGGCGTATTTTCGTCATCATTTTCAGGGGTGTCCGGCGTGTCGCTCACGTTTGTTCCGTTCTTGTTCTTTGGCCGACTATATATTGTTGGTCAGAGTATAGACCAACCCAGGTTTGGGGTGCAATGGCCGTGGGTCAGCTTTATCAGCCGCGGGTGTTGGGTGATAACATCATGTTATTGTTGATTTTTAAGTCGGGTATGAAATCCTGTCGTCACAACACAGGAAAAGGGACGTTAATGAGTAAAACTGAGACCGAGTTGATGCTGTCGGGATACGGGCTGACGACGGCGGAAATGTACTACCGAATGCCCGACTATACGAGCGTGCTGAACACCTTCATCTGGCAGGACTACGACCTCGCCCCGGACTACCCGAAGCTGTTCGATTTCATCGCCTTCTGGCAAGAAAAGATCGAAGGCCCCCTCCACTCCGTGCGTTTTGCACACCGCAAACCGATCGCCCCGGGGGAGTGGCGCAATGTTGTGGGGGAGTTTCGGGTGAGTTGAGGGGGAGGACCGATCTGCGGGACAAAACCGTCATTCATTTTCTGGGCTTCGCTGACGCAGCATCTCCTCGCCGTTGCGGCACACTTATCGCTGCGTTGCGGCCAAAGTCGCCAGACCGGTCGTTGGCAGACGTCGATTTCTCCCGATCAGATACTGTGCTTTCGCTGCTGCTTAGTTCGACCACCCAGACGCGGACGAAGGAGAAATCCTATCAAGCGCCACAAACGTCTGCTTACGCCCAGAATGGATGCGTTTTCATTGGTGCTCTACTTTTCTTTCATAGAAGTAAACCCGTTCGGACCAGCTAAGAAATCAATAAAACTACGAACTTTTGTTGGAAGGAAACTGCGATTTGCGTAGATTGCGCTGACCTGTACCCTAGGCCATTCAACGTCAGGCAGAACGGTTTCCAGTCGACCGTTATCCAAGTCATTTTTGACGAACCAGTCGGGCAGCATAGCAAACCCCATCCCGGCCATTGCAGAAAGATGTAGCAGGTTTTCATTTCCGCTGATCATTATTGGGCGGAGTTTGACGTCAAAGCCATGCGCCCCACCAAATTTCACTCGGCCATCAGACGCGATCTGAGTATAAGCCAACATTGGTGCATCGATCAGATCACTTGGTGTTTTGGGTCGTGTAAAGTGGTCAAGGAACGTCGGTGCCGCGACCATCTGAATGGTCACATCTCCTAGGTTGCGCGCAATCAGTCCTTCATCCAACTTGAAACCCACGCGCAGGGCCAAATCCAGGCCTTCGTCTACCAAACTGATTTTACGGCCACTCAGATCAAGATCGAGTTTCACATCTGGGTTGTCACGATGATAGGCGGCCAAAATTTCAGCAAAGGCAGGGTTTGACATCCAGACAGGCATCGACACCCGTAGCGTGCCACGAGGGGCCAAGGTGTCAATTTTCAAATGGGCCTCTGCCTCATCTAGGCCCTCAAGTATCGAACGAACGGTTGCGAGGTAACCTGCGCCCGCCTCGGTCAGACTGACATTTCGACTATTGCGGTTCAAAAGCCGCGCGCCAACACGCGACTCGACGTGCTGAACATGCTTGCTGGTCATCGCAGGCGACAGTCCCATACGATGCGCGACGACAGAAAAATTCTTACTTTCAGCGACCTCAGCGAATACTCGCAGGCTTAGAAGCGTGTCCATAATCATCAACCTACAGTAAATGCTGAGTTTGCAGATAGACCAATGATCAACTCAAAGGAAACCTTTAGTGCTTTCAGTCAAATAATTTCGCCCACAACTTCGGCGAAATACCCATCAAAGCCCAGGATCAGGGTCCCAAACAGTGGTGAACCATCTATGACCCTCGCGCCCCAAACTTATCGACCGACGCAGATCGCCCTGCATTGGATTGTCGTTCTCGGTATTCTTTTCCAGTGGGGTATGAATGAACAAATGAGCCGGATTTCTAAGGCTTTGCAGACTGGCGCTGTACCGGAACCGAGCGATGTCACATGGGCTTGGGTCCACGTTGGGGTTGGTATGATCATTTTGCTTGCTGTTTTTGCGCGGCTTTTTCTACGGTTCCGCTTTGGTGTGCCAGATCACGCAAAAGGAACACCAAAATTGCAAGGCAATATCGCCATAGTAATGCATTGGGCGCTTTATACTGTCCTGCTCGTGATCGTTATTTCTGGCAGCATAACCTGGAACGGTATCGCACCTTTGGGAGGCATACATGCAAACTTGAACAAGGTTCTGTTTGTTCTGGCGGCGGGCCACGCGGGTGCAGCATTGTTCAACCAATTCATTCGTAAAGACGGAACTATGCGCCGCATGATGTTTTCCCGCGAAAGCTAGTTAACGTGGGCTTTGAGATGTGACGTAAGTCATCGAACCAAGTTCAACGATCCCGATAATTTCATCTAGGACTTACCATGCGAAACTTCTTTTCAGCGACCCACCCTTGTCTTTTGTGGCTCCTCCTCGCGGTACCGGCGATTGCGATGACGGTGAACGCCCTGACGTCGACCAACACAGAAGTCTTCCATAACTTGGTGCATCCGTCAGGCGAAACCTCAGCACGCTTGATGATCATCGCGATGATGGCGACACCCTTGGCTATGTGGTTGAAAGGTTGGCGCGGTCCTCAGTGGATGAAACGAAACCGTCGATACCTTGGCGTCGCCGCATTTGGTTACGCGCTTTTGCATACTGTTTTATATTTGTTGGATAAGGCGTCAATGGCCACTGTGGTTGATGAATTGCCGCGCCTTTACATCTGGACTGGCTGGGTGGCTTTCGTGATTTTTGTCCCTATTGCGTTCACGTCTATGGATTACTTTGTGCGCAAGATGGGAACATGGTGGAAATGGCTGCAACGCTGGACTTATGCGGCCGCTGTTTTGACGCTTGTTCACTGGGCCGCTTTGCATGATTGGGGGGGCATTGAGCCAGCTTTGGTACACTTCGTTCCGCTTGTTTTACTTGAAATGTACCGCGTTTGGTATTGGTACTTGCGTCCTCGTAAGACTGTCGAACTGTAAAATCTGTTGGGAAGTTTGCCGTGATGTCATCAAAGAAGATAGCGGTTGTTGGGAGGTCTACTATGGTACCACCCCGGACGGCGGGCGTGTTGAGGGGTATTTCCATCCGGTCACAGGTGCGCCCGGATATATCGGCCAGCGGGGGCGCGTCCTCTTCAGGGCCGCCACGGACGACTAGTACCACTTATGTGACTAAGTTGACCTAACCCACTACGTTATTTGAAAGAACAAAATGAACCTAAAGCCTTTGCTGATCGTGCCCCCCATCGTTCTGGGCGTTTTGGGCTATTTGTGGATGACACAGCCGCAGGAGACGGTTGCAGAGCCGCAGGTGCAAATGGGTCAGGCCGTCCGGTTTGAGACCATCACAGAGGCCTTCATAACTGTGTCCGCTATCGGCTACGGCCGTGTGGCGGCCGTGCGGGAATGGTCTGCAGTCAGTCAAGTAGATGGGCGGATCAGCGACATGGTGGCAGGCCTCGCAGAAGGCGCTGTCGTCGAGGCGGGCAAGGTTCTTATTCAGATCGATCCCACCGATTTTGAACTCGCGATTTCCAAAACCCGCGCCAATATCGCAGCCGCGCAGGCAGAGCTCGCGCAGATCGACCGCCAGGAACAGAATGCAAAAGCCCTTGCCGAGGTCGAACAGCGCAGCTTTGACGTCGCTCAGGCGGAATACGACCGGATCGCCGCGTTGTTTGAGCGTGGCTCAACCACTGGCACGGCGCGGGATGCCGCGCAAAAAGCGTTGCTTGCCGCAGAGAACTCACGGTTGAACCTCATCAATACGCTTGCACTTTTTCCCGCACAGCGCGCATCAGCACAGGCCACAATTGAACTACGCCAGGCCGAACTGGCCGAAGCAGAGCGCGGTTTGGCGAATACCACGATCACTGCCCCTTTTCGCGGGCGTGTCTCCTCTGAGGCAGTAGAGGTCGGTCAGTTTGTGCGTACAGGAACGTCCTTGATGACCGTTGTGGCCATCGACAAGTTCGAAGTCGTCGGCGCGTTTACGCCACGCACCTTTGGCACCCTTGTGCGTACTGCGCTTGATGATCAGTTGGGTGACATCGCGCAGATCGATGCCACGACGATCATCGACAGCCTTCAGGACGTTGACCTTTCAGTCTTTGTCGTTGTTGATGTAGCCGATGGCACGTTGCGGTACCCCGCCCAGCTCACCCGGTTTCGCGGCGCAATCGACGATGAAACAGGGACAGTGGGGCTGGCTGTCCAAGTAGATGATCCCCTCATGGTCAACACGGCTGAACGACGTCCGCCATTGGAAATCGGCAGCTTCGTTTCCGTGCATCTGGGATACAAACCGAAAGAACAGGCAATTCTGATCCCCCGTGCTGTGGTTCGCCAAGATGATGCGGGCGCCCCCTTTGTCTATGTGGCGACCCCTGATGACGCACTGGCAATCGCCCCTGTTGTTTTAGGTCCTGTGATCGACGACAAGGTCGTGATCCGAAACGGCTTGGAAAGCGACGACCGTATCATTCTGTCCGCTCCGCGCCCGCCGATCGAAGGATTACCCCTGACACTTGTTGCGCCGGATGAGGCCAGCCAATGATCGGGTACTTCGTCCGTCATCCGGTTGCAGCGAACCTCTTGATGGTCCTGATCGTGATATTGGGCGTCTCAATTGTCACGAGCCTGCAACGTGAGACTTTTCCAGCCTTTACCAGTGACAGCGTCAGTGTGACGGTGCCCTACCCCGGTGCTTCTGCACTGGATGTAGATGAGGAAATCTGTGACCCGCTGGACAGCGCGATTGCGGGTATCTCGGGGCTGACCGACTTTGAGTGCATGTCGCTGGAAGGGCGCGGCGTTGCGACGGCTGAGTTGCGCGAAGGCGGCAATGTCATTCAGTTCTTCAGCGACATCTCCTCAGCTGTTTCAGGCGTGCAGGGTTTCCCCCAAGCCGCCGAAACCCCTTTGGTTGAAATCAACGCGCGCGACGATCTTGTGGCTTTGGTGGCTATCTCTGGCATCACGGGAAAGGATGGTCTGATCAGCTATGCCGATGATCTCTCAGATGAGCTGCTGGCCCTGCCCGGTGTTTCTGCGGCGAATGTATCAGGCATCACAAATCGCGAGATCCAGATCAGCTTTGATCAGCAAGCAATGCGAGAGTTTGGCCTGACGAGCACCGATCTGGTCAACGTGATTGAAGCGCGGTCGTTCCGCCAACCCTTGGGCAGCGCGTCGTTTTCGCAAAGTGATCTTGTGATGCGCTATGCCGGTGCCAGCCGCACAGTGGGCCAATTGCAGGACTTGATCGTGATCGAAAATAGCGCGGGCGGTTCTGTGCGCCTGTCCGATCTGGCAGCAGTGACATTGGTGGACAGCGACGAAAACGTGCAAAGCTTTATCGACGGCGCGCAGACGGCGATTATCACCATCACCAAAGCCAGCGACGAAGACAGCATTCGCGTATTTGAGCGCGTCGATGCCGTGCTGCAATCAGAGCGCGCAGCCTATCCTGACCCCTTCAGGCTTACAATCATCAACAACCTGTCAGAGCTGATCGAAGAACGCATCAACCTGATCGTCAGCAACATTGCCATTGGCCTTGTGCTGGTTTTTGGCACGATGTGGTTGTTCTTCTCGTTCCGCGAGGCGATGTGGATTTCCGTGGCTTTGCCCGTCTCCTTCCTTGGCGGGTTGTTCGTGATGAGCGTTCTGGGCATCACGATCAACATGGTCACGCTGATTGCGCTGCTGATGGCCGTTGGTCTGATCATGGATGACAGCATTGTCATTGCAGAAAACATCGACAAATGGCGTGACAAGGTCCCCCCGATGGAGGCCGCGATCAAAGGCACCACCGAAGTGCTGCCCGGTGTCGCCGCATCCTTTATTACCACCGCCTGCGTCTTTGGGCCGCTGATGTTCCTGTCAGGCGATCTGGGGCAGATCCTGAAATTCATCCCCATGGTGTTGCTGATCACGCTCGCCCTGTCGCTAGTCGAAGGCTTCCTGATCCTGCCCCATCACCTGAGCCATTCGAGCGGGGAAGTTTCCCCCAGGAAACCCCGCATCGCCGAACGCGGTTTGGTATGGGTCCGCGAACACGTGATCATGCCCACGGCGACATTTCTGACCAAATGGCGCTACTTCACATTGGGTACAGTGGTCGCCGGTTTCATTCTGTCTATTGGCCTGATCGCTTCTGGCACGATCAAGGTCATCGGCTTTCCCCCCAGCGAAGGGGACACGGTTGTCGTGCGCGTGGCGCTCACCTCCGGCATCTCGCGCGACCATACGGTAAGGACGGTCGATACCCTTATTGATGCACTAGAAGGTGTAGATGCAGACCTCACGCCGCAAACCAACGATCAAGCCCCTTTGGTCGAACGCGTTTTGGTCCAGTACGGCGTGAACGTGGATGTCAATGACAACGGGTCCCGCACCGCGACGATCACGGTGGACCTGCTGGAAAGTGCGCTACGCAACATCAAGGCCGATGACTTTCTTGCCCAGTGGCGGGCAGCGGCTGGTCCCCTGCCCGACGTGGTCCAGGTCAGCTTTGTGCAATCCGAAAGCGGCCCCGGCGGGCTGGACCTTGACGTTGAAATCACTGGGCGCGATCTGGGCAATGTGGAGGACGTTGCCAGTGTTCTGCTGGCGGAGCTATTGGCGCGGCCTGATGTGACAGAGGCCTATCAGGATTTCTACGGTGGCCGCGACGAAGTGCAGATCACGCTCAACACCTTTGGCTATTCCGTGGGCCTGACGCCGCAAACTCTGTCTTCGCAAATGCGTACGGCGTTTCAAGGCGCCGAGACGGACAGCTTTCGCATTGGCGCCAGTGACCGCACGGTGCGTGTACAACTGGCGGACACAGTGTCCAACATGACCGAACTGGAGAGCTTTCCGATTATCCTTGCCAGTGGTGCGCAAACGACGCTGGCTGCGGTTGCCAATCTCACCCAGTCGGACAGCTACCCCAGTGTGTCACGAAAGAACGGGTTGGCTGTGGCGCGGGTTCAGGGCCAGATCGATAATGCGGTGACAACCTCGGCCAATATCTCGTCCGTGGTACTAGAGGAACTAGCCCCAAAGCTGGCCCGCGATTACCCCCAAGTGAATGTCGCCATCGCAGGTGCTACGCAGGAACAACAGGCCTCCATGGCCTCGATGGTGTCATTGCTGGGCCTGGGGATGGTCGGTGTCTATATGGTACTGGCATTCCAGTTCCGCTCCTACAGCTTGCCTGTGGTGGTGATGTTGTCGATCCCCTTTGCGTTGATTGGGACGCTGCTGGGGCATTGGGCTTTGGGGATGGATCTGTCGATGCCCAGCCTGATCGGCTTTGCCTCGCTGGCGGGGATTGTGGTGAACAATGCGATCCTGTTCCTAACGTTTTTCCAGACCCATCTGGAGGGGGACGACTATGTCGCCGCGTCCCTCAACGCGGTGCGCGAGCGGTTCCGGCCCATTTTTCTGTCCAGTTCAACCACCTTCATCGGCTTGCTGCCGATCATCTATGACGGCAGCCCCCAAGTGCAGACGCTGGTGCCCTTGGTGGTTTCCGTCGCCTTCGGATTGTTGGCTGCGATGGTGCTGGTGGTGCTGGTGTTCCCGTCCGTGTTGTCGATCTATTTTGACATGTTCAGCGTACGCAAATGGATGGCGACCTTTGACAAGCCTATTGCCCCTGACACGTCCGAACAGACACAGATGATCTGATGGAGAAGAGCAACGAAACCACGACCGAGCCGTCGGCACAGGCCAAGTTTCTGACCGGAAACCTGACCGCCCATACTATCAAAATGTCGGCAACTTCTGCCATCGGTTTCCTGGCGCTTTTTGTGGTCGATCTGGTTGACATGATCTTTATCTGAATGCTGGGTTTTGCAGCCGCGATGCGGCACGCCAGACTGAGCACTTGCAGAAATTTCTGAGCTGCGAGCGCATGCAGCAATAAATGAAGACTTCCAGTGTGGGCTCAAACCGGACCTTGAGTGCCTCACTGAGCAACACGTTCCCCTTGCAACCCGACCGCAGCAATCAGCCAAATCGCGGCTAGAGCAAGAGAGAAAACCGCGTTCCAGCCGGCCATGGAGATGCCGGCAAGCTGCCAGGCGATCTCGTCGCAGCGGACCACGGGGGCGGCGAGGATTTGGTTGAGCAGCTCGTCCACGCTCAAGCCCCCGATCCCGCCGGAGCTGCAGCTGGCAGGGCCTTCCCACCATTCACGCTCCACACCTGCATGGTAGAACCCCACGGCGGAGGTCGCAAGCGCGGCCAGCATGCCCAGCCACAACAGCGCCCGGTGCCTGAACGCCAGAAACGCCAACCCCAAGGCAATCGCCACCGCATGCGGGTAGCGCTGCCAGATGCACATTTTGCACGGCGCGTAGCCCAGATACTGAAACACGAACGCGCCGCCCAGCAACCCGGCAGAGCCGACCGTGGCAAGCAGCGCGAACTGCGTCCGGGTCACAGGAACTTCACCGCGTAGAAGCCGCCTATCAGCAGGACCAGCAGTACGGTGAAAACGAGGCCCAGCCGCTTCTCGATGAATTCCTGAATCGGCGCGCCGTATTTCCACAACAGCCCCGCGATCACAAAGAAGCGCAGGCCGCGCGCGATGACTGACGTGACGATGAACGTCCCCAAAGGCATGCCCGTCCAGCCCGACATGATGGTGATGACCTTGTATGGGAAAGGCGTGATGCCCGCGCCCAGCACCGCCCAGAAGCCAAGATCGTTGAAGCGGGCGTTGAACTCCGCCATGCGGTCGGCCTTGCCGAGCGCCTCCAGTATCGGCTGACCCAGCCAGTCAAAGGCGAAGGCCCCGATGGCGTAGCCCAGCATACCCCCCAGCACCGAGGCCACCAGACAGACGCCTGCAATGAGGAAGGCGCGGTTGGGACGCGCGATGATCATTGGGATCATCAACAGGTCCGGCGGGATCGGGAAAACCGAACTTTCGATGAAAGAAATGAACGCAAGCGCCCAAAGTGCGTTGCGATGCGCGGACAGCGACATCGTCCAGTCATAAAGGCGCTTGATCATGGGGCTGCTCATCGGGTGAAGTTTGTGGTTATATGAAGCTGGGCATAGGCCCGGTCAAGGTGAAGGAAAAGCGTTATGCAATGGCGGGGACGGCGCGGCAGCCGCAATATTGAAGATAGGCGCGGGCGCCGCTCGGTCGGACGTGCAGGCGGGGTCGGGGGCTTCGGCCTGATCGCGCTGCTGGTGATCGGTTGGCTTCTGGGCATCGACGTGACCCCGCTTTTGCAAGGCGGCAACCTGCCGGGCGGCGGGCAGCAGACCGTAAGCCAGGAAATCACCCCGCAGGATGAGGCCGCGGGGCAGTTCGTCTCCGTCGTGCTGGCCGACACGGAGGAGGTCTGGGCCGAGATTTTCCGCGAACAGGTGGGCGAGCCCTACACACCCGCGACGCTTGTCCTGTTCAAAGGCGCGACCCAAAGCCCCTGCGGTGGTGCCAGCGGCGCGTCGGGGCCGTTTTACTGCCCGGCTGACCGCAAGGCCTATCTCGACACGGATTTCTTCGTAACGATGGATCGGCGCATGGGGGCTGGCGGCGACTTCGCGGCGGCCTATGTGGTTGCACATGAAATTGCGCACCACGTCCAGAACGAGCTGGGCATCCTGGGGCAGGCCAATCGCATCCGTCAGCAATCCAGCCAAGAGCGGTCAAACCAGATATCCGTGCGGATCGAGCTGCAGGCGGATTGCTTCTCCGGCATCTGGGCGCGCTACGCTCAGGAACGTTTCGCCTCCCTTGAACAGGGTGATTTGCAGGAGGCCATTAACGCGGCCAAACAAATTGGCGATGACACGTTGCAGCGCAACGCCGGGCGCACCCCGAACCCGCACACTTTCACGCATGGCACGTCCGAACAGCGCCAGCGCTGGTTTGCCACCGGCTACCAGAACCCGCGGATCGAGGCGTGCGACACATTCAGTGCAACGCAGCTTTGACCGGACCACGCTCCTCAAGCGCCGTTTATGTGCTTGAAGGTACCAATTTGAATGGGTCATATTTGTTCTGAAGGGCCTAGATGGCCCCGTTTGATGGATCTAAGGGAGACTCCACATGAACAAATGGATCACCACCGCGCTGGCCGGCGCCATGGCGATTGGCATGGGCGCCAGCTTTGCAATCGCGCAAGAAGTGACGCTGCGCTGCCAGCATTTCCTGTCCCCCAAAGCGTCGGTGCCTGCCTTCTTCATGCAGCCCTGGGCCGACAAGGTGATGGCCGACAGCAATGGCCGCATCAAGGTCGAGCTGTACCCGGCGATGCAATTGGGCGGCAAACCCCCGGCGCTTTATGACCAGATCCGCGACGGGGTGATTGATTGTGGCTGGGCCTTGCCAGGCTACACGCCCGGTCGGTTCCCCGAAAGCGAAGCGTTTGAGCTGCCCTTCATGGGTTCGATGAGCGCGGAGGCGACATCGAAAGCGTCATGGGAGTTTTCGCAGAAATACCTGACGGAACGGATGGGCGACGTGCATCTGATGGCCACCCATGTGCATGGCCCCGGCGTCATCCATGTGAAAGGGACGGAGATTAACTCCCCCGCTGACCTGAAGGGCCTGAAACTGCGCGGCCCGTCGCGGCAGGCCAACGCGCTGCTGGAACGGCTCGGGGCGACGACTGTCGGCATGCCGGTCCCGGCCTTCCCGGAAGCATTGTCGAAAGGCGTGGTCGATGGCGGTGTCATCCCGTGGGAGATCGTGCCGCCCCTGAAAGTCCATGAGCTGGCCACCAGCCACACGCAAATCGGCGGCGACCGCGCGCTATATAACACGTTCTTTGTCTGGGCGATGAACAAGGACGTCTATGCAGGGCTGCCGGATGACCTGAAGGCGATCATTGATGCCAATTCCGGGCTTGAGGCATCGGGCCTGGCGGGCGCGGCCATGGATCGCGGTGACGAGACGGGAGAGAGCGTCGTGCGCGGCACCGATAACTCTGTCATCACGCTTGGCGACGAGGATGTGGCGGACCTGCGCGAAATCGGCGTGGAGCTGACCGAAAAATGGATCGCTGAGATGGATGCGGCGGGCCTTGACGGTGCGGGCATGGTCTCTGAGGCGCAGGCCTTGGTCGCAAAATATTCTGACGGCGGCAGCTAAGCCGCCCCGTAAATGAGCGAAAGGCCCCGGCATGGCTCCGGGGCCTTTTTTCGTAGCCGTTTCGCATGACAGGCGGCTTTTGTCGGTTTTTGGCGGGGCGCTGCGACCGCCGATCGTAGAGGGTCCGCGCGACGCTGGCCTCTTGCCGGCATTGAACGGGGGCTAAGGGGCATGGCAGTCGCAAAACAGGCTGAGAGGCGGGTCGGGCAGATCCTTCACACCATCGCGCGCATGCTGGCCTATGGGGGCGGGGCGATCCTGGTCGGGATGGCATTGATTACAGTGGCCTCCGTCATCGGGCGGGCCTTGCTGCCGTTTGGCCTGTCGCCCATTCGCGGGGATTTTGAGATGGTGGAGGCCGGTTGCGCGATCGCCGTTTTTGCCTTCCTGCCCTGGTGCCAGCTCAATCGGGGCCATGTCACCGTCGATATCGTAGCTGACCGCATCGGCGGGCGGATCAAGGCATTCATGGGGTTGACGGGCGATCTGTGCATCGCGCTGATCTCAGGGCTGATCCTGTGGCGGCTCTACCTTGGCTTTGGCGAGAAATTCCCCTTCTTCAGCCAACCGCTGCGCGACGGGCTGGGTATGGGCAGCAAGCCGTTCTTTCCCGAAACCACCTACGAGCTGGAATTGCCCGTCTGGTACCCATTTGGGTTGGCGCTGATTGGAGCGGGCTTCTTCTTCCTTGTCAGCCTTTACACCGCCTGGCGGGCGCTGAACTGGGTGTTGGACGGCGAGGAGGGCGCGCAATGAGCGGGTTGGAGCTGGCGCTGTCGGGTTTCGGCCTGATGCTGGGCGCGATCTTTCTGCGCGTGCCCATTGGTGCCGCGATGTTTCTCACGGGTTTCATAGGCACCTGGATCGTGCTGGGGCGCCCGACGGCAGTGCTGAGCCAGATGAAGACGCTGACCTATGACACGTTTTCCAGCTACTCCCTGACGATCATCCCGCTGTTTTTGCTGATGGGGCAGTTTGCCACCAAATCGGGGATGAGCGCGGCCTTATTCAACGCGGCCTCTGATTGGCTGGGGCATCGCAAGGGCGGGGTGGCCATGGCGGCCGTCGGCGCTTGCGCGGGGTTCGGGGCGGTTTGCGGCTCGTCGCTGGCCACAGCCTCGACCATGGGGCAGGTGGCCCTGCCCGAGATGCGCAAACGCGGCTATTCTGACGCGCTGAGCACCGGGGTGCTGGCCGCTGGCGGCACTTTGGGCATCCTGATCCCTCCTTCGGTCATTTTGGTGATCTACGCCATCCTAACGGAGCAGAATATCGTCAAGATGTTCATCGCGGCCCTGGTGCCGGGCATTCTGGCCGCACTGGGTTATATGCTGACAGTGGCGATTTACGTGCGTCTTAAACCCGGCTCCGGCCCCGTGGCGGAGCGCAAGCCCGTGGCAGAGCGGTTCCGCACCTTGGCAAAGATCTGGCCCGTGGTTGTGATCTTCGGCCTTGTGATGGGCGGCATTGCGGGGGACTGGAACTGGTTCCGTCCGGGCGTACAGGCGCTGTTCACCCCGACGGAAGGCGCAGCAGTCGGCGCGGTCGCAACGGGCATCTACGGGGTGATGACCGGCGGGCTGAACTGGAACAGCTTCCTGCAATCGGTGTTGGAGGCCGCGCAAGCCTCCGCCATGATCTTTTTCATCTTGTTCGGGGCGCAGGTCTTCAACTCATTCCTGGCTTTCACGCAGGCGCCACAGGCGCTGGTGGAATGGGTCAGCATGCAGGGCTACGCGCCGATGACGGTGCTGATCGCGATGCTGTGCTGCTATCTTGTGTTTGGCTGCGTGATGGACTCGCTGTCGATGATCCTGCTGACCATCCCGATCTTCTTCCCGATCATCGAGGCGCTTGATTTCGGTATGTCGGTCGAACATACCGCGATCTGGTTCGGCATCCTGACGTTGATCGTGGTGGAGGTCGGGCTGATCACGCCGCCTGTGGGTATGAACCTTTTCATCATCAATCAGGTGGGGCGCGACATTCCCATGGCGCAGACCTATCGCGGGGTGCTGCCGTTCGTGGCCTCTGACCTGATCCGGGTGGCGATCCTTGTCAGCTTCCCGACGATCACGTTGTGGCTGGTTGGGGTGATGTTCTAACGGTCGGTGGCGGGTCCTCTGGCCAAGAAATTTGCGCAAAGCGCGTTTCGGCGAATTGACCCGCGCGCGCAGCTTGGCTACACCGCGCCTATCCTTCATGGCGGCTACCACGCCATGCTAGTCCGGGGCCCGAGTGGTGGAATGGTAGACACGACGGATTCAAAATCCGTTGCCGCGAGGCGTGCCGGTTCAAGTCCGGCCTCGGGTACCAACTTTCTCAGCAATGCCTGACCGTTCAGATTCGCTTAGATTCTGTGCATTTGCGCACTGTTTCCAGATCGGCTGAAATGGCGGGTTATTCGGCAATTACCTTTGTCGCTGATGACAATAAGGTCGCTCGTTGGCTCGCGCCTCCGCACCGGGGTCAGGAATCCCTTACCCCGATTCGGAGGCGATTGTTCGGCTCCAGTGATCAATGGTTTGAGGGGAGCAGAATTGTCCCTAAGGCGTGACTTGCGTCACGAAGAAATCATGAATTAGGTAAAAATAAGGCGGGTCGTATTGAGACGAAAAATGAGAGAATAATGGCCGAATTGCCTGATCGTTTCCGATATGTTGAACTAATATAAAATTGTTTTAAAACAAAATCTTATATTCTATTTATCCGGTTGTGCTTGTTGCGCATGGTGCGTTTCCAGTCTCAGGACGCGAAAAGTCCGGGTTGTGCCCTCTTATTGTTGCAGCAAATGTGCCCAATCACCGCTTCAATCTCGCCGCAAGTCGGTCACGATCTGCGAGATTTTTGCTTGGTTAATAAAGTGTAAACGAGCTACAAAATCCAAGCACTCCGATGGGGTGGACAGATATAGGCCACGGGGGCGGCCGCACGGGTTTTGTATCCACGCCGGATACGCGATCGGGAAATGGTTTTGGTGACGCAGGTTTGTTTGCGTGCGTTGCCGGAAATGCCAACCCCAAGGCACGGGCTCTGCCCGGCAATCGCTTCCGGCATGCCACTTACCCCCTGCGGTTTCCGTCAGGCCTCCTTCTGTTTGTCCGCATGCAGCTAGGAGCGCGTATGACTGTGTTGGAACGGCTGACAAAGAGTGTCGAGTTGTTGTTTTCAAGGTGCTGACGGTTGTGTTCGTCGGTTGGCCGTTCCCACAGACAGAGGGTGTAGTGTGTTGAAGGGTACGGCCACTTTTGGCTGCGAGTTGTGTCTTGCCGTGTTTGGTTAACGAGTGTGTGTATGGAACGGCAATCTTGCGGGCGGTTCTGCGGCCGCCCGCAATCACAACGCTAAATCGGCCGGGCAAGGTGGCCCGCCGCGTGTTTTTGGGCGCTGCCGTGATGTGACGGCGCACCCCGTTAAGTGAGTATGTGTAACTGGTAACGAGTGATTTGCTTATGACCTGTGTAACCCCTGGAACCGCAATAGCCACGCCGCGCGGCGAAGTCATGGCCGAGGACCTGCGCATCGGTGCAAAACTCGTCACGCGTGATCACGGTATTCAGGAAATACGCCAGATCGGGACAACCCAGCTGAAGGTGCGAAGGCTCTCGCTTGACCCGCATCTGCAGCCGGTGTTTGTCCCGAAAGGCGCGCTTGGCCACGGCCTTCCGGAACGTGACACGATGGTCAGCCCGCAGCGGCGCTGGATGGTGAGCTCGGACCGAGTGGGCACCAGGACCGAACGGCAGGAACTACTGATGGGGGCCAAGCATCTGATTGGGCCGGGCAGCGAGGTCACCGCGGTGCAAACCATGCGCGTCACCTATATTTACATTCTGTGCGAACGGACTGAGGTATTGCTGACCAACGGCGCGTGGAGCGAGAGTTTCCAACCACTTGACCCGGCGCAAAAGGACCGCTGCAACCCGCAGCGCGACGAGATTTACGATATTTTTCCCGACCTGCACGCGCAGAACGCACGCCTCTCCCAAGCGATGCAGCAGCGCAAGCAGGATCGGGAATTGCAGATGGCGTTTCGTTAGAAGCGCCTGACGGCTGAGGGGGGAAGGGGTCGCCTGCTTGCAGGCGGCCCTTTTCTATGGCGGGTCATTCTGGGTTGGCTTCCCGCCACGCCGCCCATGCTTCGGGCGTGTCGAGATCAAGCCGCGCCCGCTCCCCCGGCAAGGGTACAGGCATGACGCTATCCGCGAAACGTTGCAAGACGACACGGCCTGTCTGCTCCCCCTCCAGCCCGCTCAGGGCGTGAAAATAGGCCCGCGGGAACAGGACGGGGTTACCCGGCGCGCCATTTTCCGTCGTTGCGCGTAAGATCGCCTGGGGCGTGGCCTGATGCGCCTGGGCCATCTGGCGCAGGTCATCCACGGCCAGATCCGGCATATCCGCGACCATGATCAGCGCGGCATCTGCGGTCTCGGGCAGGGCCCGCACCCCGGCCCGGATGGAGGACGCCATGCCGCTTGCCGCCTGCCCATTCGTAACCCTGTGCACCGTCAGCCCCTCCAGCGCTCTAGCGCGTGCCGGTTTGTTCGGCGGCAACACGACGATCACTGGGGACGCCACATCGGAAGCCAGCACCATCTCCGCCCGATCGCGCAGCAGGGGCTGGCCGCGCACCGGCTGGGTCAACTTGTCAATGCCCCCCATCCGCCGGGAGGCGCCCGCCGCCAGCAGGATGACCGCCAGGCTCAATGCAGGCTGGTATTGGAGAAAACATTGATCATCATGATACCCGCGATGATCAGCCCAAGCCCTATAAAGGCGGGCGCGTCGAGCTTCTGGCCGAAGACGAGATAGCCGATCCCAGCGATCAGGATAATCCCAAGCCCGGACCACAGCGCATACATGATGCCCACAGGCATGTATTTCAGCGTCAGCGCCAGTAGATAGAATGAAATTGCATAGGCCACGACAACCAGCACCGACGGCCAAAACCGGGTGAACTGCTGGCTGGATTGCAGAGCGGTGGTCCCGATGGTCTCGGCAATGACGGCAATGATCAGGTATATAACATGTTTGGGCATTGGCGAGACCTTGTGCAAGTTGGGCCCATCCAACACTAGATTGCCCCCGCGAGGAAGCCGGTTAGCGACCGGTGTCGCGGTCTTTGCGGTGGTTTAGGGGCGCGGCGCTCCCGGCGGTTGCGCCAAAGTCAGGGTTTAAACGCAAATCGGGCCGGAGGAGGTGCCCCGGCCCGATTGTCTTCTATCTGGTGGCTTACATCGCCTTATTGAGGTTCTCGTCGATCTTCTCAAGGAACCCTTCGGTGGTCAGCCACTTTTGATCGGGACCAACCAGCAGCGCGAGGTCCTTGGTCATGAAGCCGCTTTCCACCGTGTCGACGATGACCTTTTCCAGCGTTTCGGCGAATTTCATCAACTGCTCGTTATTGTCGAGCTTGGCGCGGTGCTTCAGGCCGCCGGTCCAGGCGTAGATCGACGCGATGGAGTTGGTCGATGTGGCCTCCCCCTTCTGGTGCTGGCGGTAGTGGCGGGTGACTGTGCCGTGGGCGGCCTCGGCCTCCACGATCTTGCCATCGGGCGTCATCAGCTGGGAAGTCATCAGACCAAGGGAGCCGAAGCCCTGCGCCACGGTGTCGGACTGCACGTCGCCATCGTAGTTCTTGCAAGCCCAGACAAAGCCGCCGGACCATTTCATCGCAGCCGCAACCATGTCGTCGATCAGGCGGTGCTCGTAGGTGATGCCGGCATCTTCAAATTTCTGCGCGAATTCGGCGTCGAAAATGCGTTGGAAGATCAGCATGAACTGGCCGTCATACTGCTTGAGGATGGTGTTTTTGGTCGACAGGTAGACCGGCCAGCCAAGCGACAGCCCGTAGTTGAACGAGGCGCGGGCGAAATCCTCGATGGATTTGTCGAGGTTATACATGCCCATGTATACGCCGGAGGAGGGCGCATCGAACACTTCATGCTCGATCACTTCGCCGTCTTCGCCGACGAATTTCATCGACAGCTTGCCGGGCCCCGGGAATTTCATATCGGTGGCGCGGTATTGATCGCCGTAGGCGTGGCGGCCGATGACAATGGGCTTGGTCCAGCCGGGCACAAGGCGCGGCACGTTGTTGCAGATGATCGGCTGGCGGAACACCACGCCGCCCAAAATGTTGCGGATCGTCCCATTGGGGGAGCGCCACATTTTCTTTAGGTTAAACTCCTCCACCCGGGCTTCATCAGGGGTGATCGTCGCACATTTCACGCCGACGCCGATTTCCTTGATCTTTTCAGCCGCGTCGATGGTGATCTGGTCGTCGGTCTCATCGCGCGCCTCGATGCCGAGGTCGTAATACAGCAGGTCGACGTCAAGATAGGGCAGGATAAGCTTTTTCTTGATGAAGTCCCAGATGATGCGGGTCATCTCGTCGCCGTCAAGCTCGACGACGGGGTTTTCTACCTTGATCTTGGACATGGGGTCCCTCCGGCTGCGTTTGGATTCGTTGCCCGGGTCATAGACCTATTCGCGCAGTATGGGAAGGCTGTATGCAACTGTATACTAAAAACGCTGTTAACCGGAATGGGGCCGCGTCACTGGCGGGCGAACCAGCCGTCGATCCGGGCCTTCAGATGGGACCACAGGGCAGGGGCGCCGCGCTGGACCTTGACGCCGACACGGGTCTCTAGCTGCTCTGGCGTGACGTTATATTCCGGCCAGGTGCCGCCGCCGCTTTCGAGGTTGGAGATCACCGGCTGCACCCGGTCCACCGATTTTGCGAAGATGGCGTCGTCGGTCTGGGCCGCCTCGAACTCCTCCCACAGGGCGCGGTAACGGTCGCGTTGATCGGCGGGCAGCAGCCCGAAAATGCGGTCCGCCGCTTTGCGTTCAGCGGCCTCCTGTGCGGCGACGTCATAATCGCCGTGGATCGGATTGTCGCCCGCATCGATCTCCACCAGGTCGTGGATCAGCAGCATCCGGATCACCCGCTCGACCCGCACGGGGGTGACGGCATGTTCGGCCAGGATCATCGCGTAAAGCGCGATATGCCAGGAATGCTCGCCCGAATTTTCCCTCCGGGAGCCGTCGCAAAGTGTTGTCCCACGCAGAACAGATTTCAGCCGGTCCGCCTCCGTCAGGAAGGTCAGTTGCCGGGTCAGCCGGTCCGTCGGGGTCATGCCAGCGACCGGTAGGCGCGGCCCCCATACATCAGCGGCGCCCCTGCAGAGAACTGGACAGCCCGCACCGCCCCGATCATGACGTGATGCGTGCCGATCCGCTCGTGGCTTTGCAGCCGGCAATCAAAGCTCGCCAAGGCCGACGCAAGCGCAGGCGCGCCGGTCACAAGGGGGCTAAAATCAGCTGCGGCGAACTTATCGCCGCCGGGTGGCACCTCGCGGGAGGCGAAGACATTGGCGATATCGCTTTGCTCCGCGGTCAGCGCGTTCACGCAAAAGCAGCCGTTTTCAAGGATAGCAGCCGTGGCAGAGGCCTCGTGATGCAAACAAACCAACAGCGTCGGCGCGTCCCCATCAGCCGACACGCTTGTCATGGCCGAGACCGTCGCGCCTTTCGCCCCCGCAGGCCCGTCGGTCGTCACGATGGTCACGGTGGAGACCACGGTGCTCATGGCGTCGATGAAGTCTGATCTGAGCGCGATATCTGGCATGCCGCCTCTTTGCCCCGACAGGCGGGCAGGTGCAAGGCTTGCAAAGGGGGGCGGGCTGTCACAGGGTGCGGCCATGGACCACATCAACGATATCGCAGCCCTTGATCAGGCCCATGCGCTGCACCCCTGGACCCATTTTGACAGCTTCGCGGCCGAGGCCCCGCTGGTCATCGAACGGGGGGAGGGGTGCCACCTGTGGGACCGCGACGGGCGGCAATATCTGGACGCGGTTGGCGGGCTGTGGTGCACCAATATCGGGCTGGGCCGCCGCGAAATGGCCGAAGCAATCGCGGCGCAGGCGGAAAAGCTGGCCTTCTCAAACACATTCGTTGACATGACCCACGGGCCCGCGGCGCTTCTATCGGCCAAGCTGGCAGAGATCGCGCCAGGCAACCTGAACCGGGTGCATTTCACCACCGGCGGCTCCACCGCCATCGACAGCGCCTACCGGATGGCCGTCTATTACCACCGCTGCCGGGGGGAGATAGAGCGCACCCACGTGATCGCCCGCGACGACAGCTACCATGGCTCAACATTTGCCAGCATTTCCATCGGGAAGCGGGCGGGCGACAAGGTGCCGGAGTTTCACTACAAGGCGGAAGGCATCCACCACGTCTCCTCTCCCAATAGCTATCGTCGTCCCGAGCGGATGAGCGCGCCTGCGTTTTGCGATCATCTGGTTGCAGAGTTTGAAGCCAAGATCGCTGAGGTCGGCCCGGAACGGATTGCGGCCTTCTTTGCCGAACCCATCCAAGCCTCTGGCGGGGTGATCATGCCGCCGGAGGGCTATTTGCGCCGAATGTGGCAGGTCTGTCAGACGCATGGCATCCTGTTCATCGCCGATGAGGTTGTGACGGGGTTCGGCCGGCTTGGGAAATGGTTCGCCGCCAAGGACGTATTCGGCGCGCAGCCGGATATGATCTGCTGCGCCAAGGGGTTGAGCTCCGGCTATCAACCCATTGGAGCGGTTATATTTTCGGATGATATCTATGAGGCGATGCAGGGCGATCGCTGGTACGCTTCGGGCTTTACCTATTCAGGCCACCCCGTCGCCTGCGCCGCCGCGCTGAAGAATATCGAGATCATCGAACGTGAGGACCTATTGGCCCATGCCACAGAAATTGGCGCGTATTTTCAGGACCGGCTGGCCACGCTTTCCGACCTGCCGCTGGTGGGTTGTGTGCGCGGAAAGGGGTTGATCGCCTGCGTGGAGAATGTCGCCGATAAGGCAAGCAAGACGTTGCTGCCGGATGAGGTGGATGTGGGCAAGCGCATCTCGGACACGGCGGAAGGGCTGGGCTTGATGGTCCGACCCATAGGGCACCTGAACGTGATGTCGCCGCCATTGGTGATTACCCGCGATCAGGTGGATTTTGTCGTTGATAAGTTGGAGCAAGCCATCGGGCAGGTGGCGGATGCGCTGACCCGTGACGGCGTGAAGATAGGGTAGGCTATGGGGCTGGAAGACGCGAAATCCGAGGTTGACGGCGCGTGGCGGCGTGAGGAGCTGAAAGGCTTGTCTTTCGAGAATGCCTTTGGCGGGGCCACGTCTTTTCTGCGCCGCCGGTATAGCCGGGACCTGGCGGGCGTTGACCTGGCGGTCACGGGCATCCCCTTCGATCAAGCCGTGACCCACAGACCCGGCACCCGCTTCGGCCCGCGCGCCATAAGGGAGGCATCCAGCCTCCAGCCATTCGACCCGCCCTATGGCTGGGATTTCGATCCGCTGAGCGATTTCAGCATCATCGATTACGGCGATTTGGCGTTTGATTACGCGGATATACCCAGCTTTCCTAAAGCGGTTACCGACCACATTAACGGCATTCTTGACGCGGATGTCGGCACGCTGTGTCTGGGGGGCGACCACTATATCAGCTTCCCCATCCTGCGGGCCTATGCCGCGAAATTTGGCCCGCTCAGCTTGCTGCAATTTGATGCCCATTCCGACACCTGGCCTGACGACGACATGGCCCGCGTGGATCATGGCACGATGTTTTACAAGGCAGTGAAAGAGGGGCTGATTGACCCCGCTCGCTCAGTACAGGTGGGGATACGGACCCACTGCGACGACTATCTGGGTGTGCATGTGATCGACGCCCCAGAGGTGCATGAGATCGGGCCGGCAAAGGTGGTGAGTAAGATCAAATCCATCCTTGGTGCGCACCAGACCTACCTGACCTTCGACATTGATTGCCTCGACCCCGCCTTTGCGCCGGGGACGGGAACGCCAGTTGCAGGTGGCTTAAGCTCGGCGCAGGCGTTGGCTGTTTTGCGGGGGCTGAACGGCATCAATATGATCGGTGGCGACGTGGTCGAGGTCTCCCCGCCCTATGACACCACCGGGGCCACCGCCGTTGCGGGTGCGCATATCGCGACGGAACTGATGTGCCTTTACTGCGCTAACCTGTCACGAAGCTGATACCGCGGCGGTATATCGACGGATAGCACAAGGCCCTGAAGGAAAGCCCCGCTATGGCAAGGCAGGCAACCCGCGAGATCAGCTACGCCCATGCCGCGAGGACGCGCGGGGGGCGGGCTCTGATCCGCACGATGGAGAATGCAACGGGCCGCCTAAGCCTGATCAAACAGGCCGCAGGCTACGAGCAGGAGGTCGCGGCAGGCGCTGATTTCTGGGACGTCCTGACCGCGCGCTACGACGTAAGTCCTGATGTGCAGGGCGGCAGCCTGGCCAACATCCCGCGAAATGGCCCCCTGATCGTCATCGCAAACCACCCGTTCGGCATTCTCGACGGGCTTATGATGGGCCACATCCTCAGCCAAACTCGCGGCGACTTCCGTATTTTGGCGCATGAGGTGTTTCGCAAGGCAGATGACATCAGCAAAGTCATTCTGCCCGTCAGTTTTGACGGCACGAAAGGGGCGACCCGTCAGAACCTCACGACCCGCAAGGCCGCGCTCAGCTATCTGGCGCAGGACGGTGCGGTCGGGGTTTTTCCGGGCGGTACGGTATCGACCTCGGCCAAGCCGTTCGGCGCGCCGCTCGATCCCGTTTGGCGCAGCTTCACCGCGAAACTGGTCAATAATTCTGACGCGCACGTCCTGCCGCTCTACTTTGATGGCGTCAATTCGCGGCTGTTTCAGCTTGCCAGCCACGCGCATATGACCTTGCGGATGGGGCTGCTGATCCGCGAGTTCCGCAGGCGGGCTGGCAAACCGGTGCCAGTGGTGATCGGCGATCGGATCCCGCGCGCGCAGTTGGAAAAATACCGCGATGACCCCAAAGCAATGATGGATTTCCTGCGCCAGTCCACCTATGACCTGTCCCCGACCCCCATGGGCCTGGTGCCGCATGGGTTTGAATTTGAAGACAGGCATAGAAGGGCTGCCCAGAATGGCGGTAGGCATATTTGACAGCGGGCTAGGCGGGCTGACGGTCTATGACCAGATTGCGCGGGATATGCCGGACCTGCCCGTGTGCTACTTTGCCGACAGCGCGCATACCCCTTACGGCACCCGGACGGCGGACGATATTTACGGGCTGACCTGCGGCGCGGTCGGAGCCATGTTTGACAGGGGATGCAATCTAGTGATCCTCGCCTGCAACACGGCCTCCGCGGCGGCGTTGCGGCGGATGCAGGAAAACTGGCTGCCACGTGACAAGCGGGTTCTGGGCGTCTTCGTGCCGATGATTGAAGCCCTGACGGAACGGAACTGGGGTGACAACTCCCCCCCGCGCGAGGTCGATGTGAAACATGTGGCACTTTTTGCGACGCCTGCCACGGTGTCCAGTCGTGCGTTCCAGCGGGAATTAGCGTTTCGTGCTATCGGGGTAGACGTCGAAGCTCAACCCTGCGGCGGGCTGGTTGACGCATTGGAGGATGGCGACGAGATGCTGGCAGAAGCGCTGGTGCGGTCCCATGTGGATGCGCTGAAACGCCGGATGCCCCACCCGCAGGCAGCTATTCTGGGCTGCACCCATTATCCGCTGATGCAACAGACGTTTCAGGAGGCGTTAGGGCCGGATGTGACGGTGTACAGCCAGGCCAATCTGGTCTCGGCCAGCCTGTCGGATTATCTGAACCGCCACCCCGACATGTATGGCGAGGGGCAGGAGACGCAGTTTCTGACCACGGGGGACCCAAGGCAGGTGTCAGACCGCGCCACGCAGTTTCTGCGACGACAGATGCGATTTGAAGCGGCCTGATTGCCGCGCCCCTGTCTTTCTTCTAAACCACCTGAAATTCTCGAATGGAGTCTGTCATGACCCAGAAAATCGCCATCCTTGGCGCGTCCGGCTACACGGGCGCTGAGCTTGTCCGGCTGATCGCAACGCACCCGTCCATGGAAATCGTGGCCCTGGCGGCGGAACGTAAAGCGGGCCTGAGCATGGTGGAGGTCTTTCCGCATCTGCGCCACCTCGACCTGCCAAGCCTTGTCAAAATCGACGAGATCGATTTCACCGGCATTGATCTGTGCTTCTGCGCCTTGCCACATAAGACGTCGCAGCAAGTGATCTCAGCCCTGCCACGCGACCTGAAAATCGTGGACCTTTCGGCCGATTTCCGACTGCGCGACCCGGAGGCCTATGCCAAATGGTACGGCAACGCCCATAGCGCGGTGGAGATGCAGGGGGAAGCCGTCTACGGCCTGACCGAGTTCTACCGGGCCGATATTGCCAAGGCGCGGCTGGTGGCAGGGACCGGGTGCAATGCCGCAACCGGGCAGTTCGCATTGCGCCCATTGATTGCGGCGGGGCTGATTGACCTTGATGACATCATCATGGACCTGAAGGTTGGTGTCTCGGGCGCGGGGCGGTCCCTGAAGGAAAACCTGTTGCATGCGGAGCTGTCGGAAGGCTCCAACGCCTATGCGGTTGGCGGTACGCATCGGCATTTGGGGGAGTTTGATCAGGAATTCTCCGCCATCGCAGGGCGGGAGGTTAAAATCCAATTCACCCCGCATCTGGCCCCATTTAATCGTGGTATCCTCGCAACCTGCTACGTGAAAGGCGACGCGCAAGCCATTCATAACGCATTGGAAACGGCCTATGATGATGAGCCCTTTATCGAGGTGCTGCATTTTGGCGCTACGCCCTCGACCCACGATGTGCGGGGCTCCAACTTCTGCCATATCGGCGTCAGCGGGGACAGGATCGCGGGACGGGCAATTGTTACGGCGGCGCTGGATAATCTGACGAAAGGGTCATCGGGCCAAGCGTTGCAAAATGCCAATCTGATGTTAGGTCTGGAGGAGACTGCGGGCCTGATGCTGGCCCCCGTATTTCCATAAGGGTTCCCGATGCGCGGACTGAAGAAACAACGCCGTATTCAGATCATTGCGATTGCCGTGGTGGCCCTGCTGGTCGCCACGGTCACGATCGGCTACGCGCTTAAGGATGGCATCAACTTCTTCCGTTCTCCGACGGAGGTCGCCGAAAACCCGCCGCCAGCGACGGAAACCTTCCGCATCGGCGGGCTGGTGTTGGAAGACAGTATCGTCAACGGCGAGGGGTTTGCGTTCAGTTTCGTGGTGACCGACGGCAATGCGGAGATACCGGTCAGCTATGTTGGCAACATCCCCAAGCCCGACCTTTTTGAAGAGGGGCAAGGCACCGTGGCGACTGGAAAATACATCAACAACGTTTTCCAGGCTACTGAAATACTTGCAAAACATGACGAGACTTATATGCCTGTCGAGGTCATTGACGCGCTCAAGGCCCAGGGCGTCTATCAAGAGCCTGACAGCTAGGCCGCAAGCTCCGCGCGCCATGGTTTCCGGGCGTTAACCTAAATCTCGCAGCTTCCCGTGGAATTATTCCGGGGGCAGCGATGCAGACCATTCAAGACATTACCGACGAGATTTTGCGGGCCGAAGGGGGCTACGTAAATGACCCCGACGACCCCGGCGGGGCGACCAACCATGGCGTGACGATCCACACGATGCGCCGACTGGGGTTGGACCTTACCGGGGATGGCACCGTGTCCGTGGCGGATGTGAAGGCCCTGACCCGCGCGCAGGCAGGTGAGATTTTTGAAGATCATTATTTTCGCCGTCCGCGCATTGATGCGCTGCCTGACCCGTTGCAAGCCAGCGTTTACGACATGTATGTCAACGCGGGCAGCAACGCGGTGAAGATCCTGCAAAGCCTTCTGGAAGAGATGGGATATGACATCGCGGTTGATGGCGTGATCGGTCCGCAAACGATCCGTACCGCTTTCGCAGCCCATGCCGAGGCCGGGGCCTATCTGGTCGACGCTTACGGGATCGCGCGGCGTGACTATTACTATGCCATTGGTGACCGCCGCCCGGCCTCACGCAAATACGCGCGCCGGCGCAACGGCGGCAAAGGCGGCTGGATCACGCGGGCGGAGAAGTTCATGCGTGCTGAATTTCGTCTCAGCGCGTCTGAGCATCGCAAGCGAGTGCAGAAATGGGTCTGATCGGGCGGCTCATTGGCGGCGGCGCGCGGGAGCTGGGGGAGACGGTTGGCCATGTAGCCGACGGCTTCCGCCCCAATGCCACCAAGTCGATGCAGCTTGATCATGCCGCCTACCGCGCGGCGCTGGCCCAACATGGGACAGAGTTCGAGTTTGGCAGGCTCGGTTGGTTTGACAGTTTCATCAATGGGCTGAACAGGCTGCCGCGCCCGTTTCTGGCTTTTGGGACATTGGGGCTTTTCGCCTACGCGATGGTCGACCCGGCGGGGTTCGCGCCGCGCATGGCGGGGCTGGCGGCGGTGCCTGAGCCGCTCTGGTGGCTCCTGGGGGCGATTGTCAGCTTCTACTTCGGCGCGCGGGAGCTGCATTACACACGCGGCCCGCGCGGGGTGGGCCGGATGCTGGGGGGGCTGGTTGCGCGCAAACGCGGCCGGTCGAAACCGTCCACCAATGCAGCGCTTGAAGCATGGCGGGCAGAACGAGGCGGCTGATTTTTCTGACCTGTGACGGTAGGTAGCTCTTTTCTAAACCGATCAGTTCGCTATCTTGCCTCTCAACCGCAATGAGGGGCGCCGCCATGCAATATGACACCATCAAATATTCTGTCCGCAACGGGTTGGGCCTGATCGAATTTTCCCGCCCCGATGTGATGAACGCGTTGAACACGCAGATGCGGGCCGAAATCCTGCATGCCGTGAAGGCCGCAGAGAAAGAGGCGCGCGTGCTGGTGATGACCGGCAAGGGGCGTGCGTTTTGCTCAGGGCAGGATTTGGGGGACCGCACGACGGTCGCCCGGATTGATCTGGAGCGGACCCTGCGCGATGAATATGTGCCGATGCTCATGGCGATCTACGATTGCAAAATCCCTGTCATATCTGCTGTGAACGGCCCGGCGGCCGGGGCAGGGGCGAACCTGGCGCTGTCGGCTGACGTCGTGATTGCCACGGAAAGCGCGGTTTTTCTGCAGGCCTTCACCCGCATTGGCCTGATGCCTGACGCGGGTGGCACCTATTTTCTGCCACGCCAGATCGGGATGCCGAAGGCCATGGGCGCGTCGCTTTTTGCGGAGCCGGTAACGGCGCAGCAGGCTTCCGACTGGGGGATGATCTGGGAGGCCGTGCCGGACGAGGCTTTTGACGCCCATTGGAAGGACCGCGCAGCGCAGCTGGCTAATGGCCCAACGGCGGCCTACCGCCGGGTGAAGCAGGCTATCCGCAAGACCTACGACAACTCGCTTGAAAAGCAGCTGATGCTTGAGGCCAAGCTGCAGGGCGAGCTGGGCAAAAGCCATGATTTCCGCGAAGGTGTCCTCGCTTTCCTCGAAAAACGCGCTGCTGGCTTCGAAGGGCGCTAAATAAACATAAACTTTAAGTATAAAGCGGCCCCGGCACCTGATTGATAGCCGTTTCTCGCCGCATTTCGACCATGAACCCGGACTTTCTTGTGCGCTGAGGGGCGCATCATAGCAAAGGACGAAAAATGGCGGAAATGACCTTTCAGCTTACTGGCGATGTAAATGTAAGCGTGACGGTTTCTGAGTTGAGCGATGGAACGTTGCAGTTCGATCTTGTTGTACTTGATGACACTGGATCGATTGGCGATCTCAACGGGCTGTTTTTTGATATTGCCGATGACGGGATGGTCGACGGTCTGATGGTGTCTGGTGCTGATGTCACGGATAGCGCTTTTAACGCCAACCGGGTGACCAAGGTGGATGGCTACAACAACGTCAATGGCGAAGTTACTGGTGACTACGGCAAGTTTGACGGGGGCGTCCAGTTCGGGACCAGCGGGATTGGCGTTGATGACATCCGCGAAACGAGCTTCATCTTAAGCCATGAAGGTGGGACGTTGACGCTTGATGATCTGTTGGGTCAGGACTTTGCGGTGCGTCTGACCTCTGTGGGGGAAGAAGATGGCAGCCGCGACGACTCTCTTAAGATCGGTGGGGAGGCTCCTACCGACCCCGATCCGGTTGACCCAGTTGAGCCGATTGACCCCGAAGGTCCGACCGATCCGGTTGACCCAGTTGAGCCGATTGACCCCGAAGGCCCAACCGACCCGGTTGACCCCGTCGAGCCGATTGACCCCGAAGGTCCGACCGATCCGGTTGACCCAGTTGAGCCGATTGACCCCGAAGGCCCAATCGATCCGGTTGATCCTGTTGAGCCGATTGATCCAGAGGGCCCAACCGACCCGGTCGATCCAGTTGAGCCGATTGACCCTGAGGGTCCGACCGATCCGGTCGATCCCGTCGACCCGATTGATCCCGAAGGTCCGACCGATCCGGTCGATCCCGTTGACCCGATTGACCCCGAGGGCCCGACCGACCCTGTTGATCCTGTCGAGCCGATTGACCCCGAAGGTCCGACCGACCCGGTTGATCCAGTTGAGCCGATTGATCCAGAGGGTCCGACAGAACCGGAGTTTCCTTTCGAACCCATCTCGCCTGAAAGCGGGGCAGATGATGTCTTCGACTTCGCGCCTTTGGACCCGGCCACGGGTGATGATCCTGCCCTTCTTGATGATCCGTTCATCGCGCCCGAAGGTGACGAGGCTCCGGTGGAGGAGGTCGTCCCACAGCCAATGCCGGAGGAAGAGATCTTGCCGGAGCTGCCTACCCTCGATGACGGGTTCCTGGGCTAAGGTCATAGCCGTTGGCTTCGACCGGATAGGTCACTTAAACCAGAAGGGCCGCCAGTTTATTGGCGGCCCTTTGCTGTTTTTCGAAAAAAAGCGCGCGCCCTAGTGCTGCCCATCCGCGATCTTGTTGGCGAAGTCATGGTTGGTGTCGCGATGTGCTGCCTCATCGGCGCGAATGACGATGACC
>CALHHY010000079.1 GCA_938030665.1 uncultured Litoreibacter sp.
GCCGAAAAAGAGATCACGGATATCGTGCTTTACGGCGACACAAGACCCGTCCATGCGCAGGCCATAGCCGCCGCGCGTGCGCTCGGCCTTGGCGTGCATGTTTTCGAAGAAGGCTATCTGCGACCCTATTGGGTCACTTATGAGCGCGGCGGCACGAACGGCCATTCCCGGTTGATGGACATGTCGGTGGACCAGATGCGCGATGCGGTGGCGGGGCTCGACCACGCCGTGCCAGATGCGCCCGCCGTTTGGGGTGACATGCGCCAGCACGTCTTTTACGGCGCACTCTACCACTTTTTTGTCTTCCTGATGAATGCCGGATATCGCAATTTCAGGCCGCATCGGGCGATCACGGTGACCACGGAATTTCGCCTTTACCTCAGACGTTTGCTGCTCATGCCTCTCACGGCACTTGAACGCAAACTGGCCACCACACGGATCAAGATGGGCGGCTTCCCTTATCATCTGTGTCTGCTGCAGCTTGAACACGACGCCAGCTTTCAGAGCCATTCCCCCTTCGCCTCCATGACCGATTTTCTGGACCTCGTGATTAGTGGGTTTGCGAAGGGCGCGCCGGGACATCATCACCTCGTTCTCAAAGCGCATCCGTTGGAGGATGGGCGCGTCCCGCTGCGCCGAGAAATCAACCGCCTGGCGCGACATTATGATGTCAGCGACCGGGTGCATTACGTGCGCGGCGGCAAGCTGGCAGGGCTGCTGAACACCGCCCGCAGCGCGGTTACTGTGAACTCAACCGCAGCGCAGCAAGTGCTTTGGCGCGGGCTTCCGCTCAAGGCATTTGGGCAGGCGGTTTATAACAAGCCAGAATTTGTCTCCACGCAATCACTTGCCGAATTCTTCACGACGCCCGCCCGTCCTGACAGCGCGGCATACCGCAACTACCGCCACTATCTGCTTGAAACGTCACAGATTCCCGGCGGCTTCTACTCTGCCCGGGGCCGCCGCCAATTGCTGCGGCAGGTGGTAGATATGATGCTGGCCGCCGAAGACCCCTATGATGCGCTCAGCGCCGGAACTGCGACGCCACGGCAACAGTTAAGGCTGGTCAAATAGGGCAACCTCTATCTTTTGTGCCACAATTGGGTAATCTTACCTCAAAAATATGAGGCGTAAGCCCAATTGAGGAGCTGAGGTAGTGACTAATTCCCACAAAAAGGGCGCGCGTATTGCGTCCTTCCTGATGCTTGCCGTTTTGGTCGCGGCCTGCGGGCTTCCGCGGTCGGGTCCCGGCAAGCGCGAGATTTTTTCCGGATCGGTGCAACAAGAGGGCGACGCCTTCGTCGTGGCGGTAAATGACGGGGTCACCCGCGCAACCGCCGTGCAGCCCGCGCTTGGCTTTTCGGCCGGGTTCCTGAATGCAGGCGCCTTGGGGTCGGACACGATCAACCCGGGCGACACGCTGAGCCTGCTGATTTACGAGAATGTCGATGACGGGCTGCTGGCACCCGAAGGCGGCAATGCCGCCCAGCTTGAAGAGGTTCAGGTTGACGGTAGCGGCTTCATCTTCGTGCCTTACGCGGGCCGGATCAGAGCCGCCGGCAACACGCCTGAATCGCTGCGCCGGGTCATTACGGGCCGTCTGGACACTCAGACCCCCGACCCGCAGGTCATCGTGCGCCGCGTTGCTGGTGACGGCTCGACCGTATCACTTGTTGGCGGTGTTAACGCGCAAGGGCTTTACGCCATCGAGCGGCCCACCCGCACCCTTTCTGCCATGATCGCGCGCGCAGGCGGCATCGCGATTGCCCCTGAAATCGCTCAGGTCACAGTGCTGCGGGGCGCGCATCGCTCCACCATCTGGTTCGAGGATCTGTATACGCATCCGCAGTTCGACATCGCCTTGCGGGGCGGCGACCGCATCCTGATTGAGGAAGACCGCCGTGCCTTCACCGTGCTGGGTGCCACGGGCGCACAAAGCCGGCTGGAGTTCGAGACGCAAACTATTTCAGCTATTGAAGCGCTCGCGCTTGTGGGCGGACTGAATTCCAACCTGGCTGATCCGACGGGCATTTTCGTGTTCCGTGACGAGCCTGCCCATATCGCCAATACCGTGCTGGGCCGGACCGATCTGACCGGGCCGCAGCGCATGGTATACATCCTTGATCTGACCGAACCTACGGGCATGTTCGAGGCGCGTGACTTTGTGGTACGCGATGGCGACACGATCTACACCACCGAGGCACCGTTCGTGACCTGGAACAAAACGATTTCGGCGCTGACCGGGTCGCTTGGCTCCGTGGGTGCGATCGCAAACCTCACCAACAACTAGCGTGACACACGGGGCGATAGACCCCTCACAAGCCGCGCGCGACCCCGACAGTCGCGCGCGGCTTTTCTATTTCAACGGCGGATTTTTTACGCAAGGCCGGGTGCGGCGTATCCTTGATCTTGCAGGCTTCGACCTGACCTTGGGCAAACCCGGCCCGCACGACCGCGTCGCGGTCTGGGGCAACAGCCCGACATCGGGGCGCGGGGCGGCAATGGGCCAGGTGACGGGCGCACCGTTGGTCTATGTCGAAGACGCGTTTCTAAGATCCATCAAGCCCGGCCGGTCGGGGGAGCCGCCACTTGGCCTGACCATCGACCATCAGCGCCCCTATTTTGACAGCAGCGCCCCCTCCGATCTGGAGGACCTGCTGGCCAAGGCGCCCCTGGATGATGCCGCGTTGCTGGGTCGCGCGCGGGCAAATATGGCGCGGCTCGCGCAGCGTCGGCTGTCCAAATACAACGATTTCGACACCGCCCTGCCACCGCCCGCACCGGGCTATGTGCTGGTCATCGACCAAAGCCGCGATGATGCCTCGATCACTCTTGGCGCGGGCTCCGTCGCGCATTTTCGGGAGATGCTGGTCTATGCGCAGCAAGACCATCCGGGCGCTCACATCGTGATCAAAGCCCATCCTGATAGCGTTGCGGGTCACCGACCCGGCCATTTTGGTCCGGAGCATTTATCGGACCGCATGACCCTTCTGACCGATCCGATCCCGCCACATACGCTGTTTGAAGGCGCGGTGGCTGTTTATACGGTCAGCTCCGGCATGGGGTTTGAGGCCATTATGGCGGGGCACAGACCCGTCGTCTTCGGCCAGCCCTTTTATGCCGGATGGGGACTTACGAAAGATCACCAACCGCTCGACCGACGCCAACGCCGCCTTACCCGCGCGCAGCTTTTTGCGGGCGCAATGATGCTGTATCCGACGTGGTACGACCCTTACACCGATACCCTGTGCGAACTGGAGCGGGTGATCGACGCGCTGGAGGCCCTGACCCGCGCCCATCAGGAAGACCGCCACGGCTATCGCGCTCATGGTGTGAGCCTCTGGAAAAGGCCGCATTTTCAGGCGTTTTTCGGGCGTAGCTCATCCGTGACCTTCGGCAAAACAGAGGATGAAGCATCGCAAGACACAACTATCGCCCTCCATTGGGCCAGCAAATGGAAGGGGGACGACCCCGGTCCGAATACACGGTTGGTCGAGGACGGCTTCCTGCGGTCCCGCGGTCTGGGGGCCGATTTGGTGCCGCCGCTGTCGCTGGTAACGGATGGGCAAGGCATTTACTACGACCCATCCCGCCCGTCTGATCTGGAAACGCTGATCTCAAATTCTGTCACGCTGCCATTAACGGCCGAAGATCGGGCCACGCGGTTGATCCGCGCCATCACCGCATCCGGGTTGACGAAATACAATCTGACCGGCGTTACGCCCGGTTTTGATGCGCAAGGGCGTGAGGTGATTTTGGTGCCGGGACAGGTGGAAGACGACGCCTCCATCCTCAAAGGTGCCGCCGATATCCACACCAATGCGGAGCTTGTCGATGCGGTTCGGCGCGACTTCCCGGAGGCCTTCATCATCTACAAACCACATCCCGACGTAGAGCGCGGTTTGCGCAAGGGGGGGGAGCCCCCAAATGCCGACCTTGTCGCGCGCAAGGCGGACCCGCTGGCGCTGATCGAGGACTGCGACAGGGTGGCAACGACCACATCCCTTTTGGGGTTCGAGGCGTTGATTCGCAGCGTGCCGGTGACCTGCTATGGCCGGCCTTTCTATGCCGGCTGGGGGCTGACTGATGACCGAGCGCAGCAGCCGGCGCGCCGCACCGCCCGCCCCAATCTTGCACAGATGGCGCATGCGGTGCTTATCGACTATCCCCGCTATTTTGATCCGGTCACAGGGATGCCCTGCCCCCCCGAAGTGGTCGTTACCCGGCTGGCTATGGGCCAGGTTACGAAGTCCAACCGCGCCAACCGGCTGTTGGCCAAGTTGCAGGGTCTGTTTTCCGGCTTCGCGCCGCTTTGGCGTCGGAGCTAAGGCGCTTTGGTCTGTACAAAACCGATCTGACCGTTAGGCAGGATCATCGCGGCGGACAAAATCCCCGTCTCCCACGCGCCGGTATCGACGGAAATCCGGCCATCTTTCAGATGTGGCCGGGCAAAGCGGGTATGGCCATGCGCGACCCACTGCCCGTCGCTGCGCGAGACGCTCAGAAATTCCGGGTGGCCCCATGTCAGCACGCGGGTCGACTGATCCTCAATGGCGCGTCTTGGGTCGGCGGCGGCGTGCACGACATGCAGGGTGCCGCTCGACAGAATTGACGGGCAGGAGCGGATCCATTCAATCAACTCCTCCCCCATTGCGGTTTTCAGCGTCACTGCCGCGTCTTCAGCGACGTCCCCATCCAGCCCCGTGGACGGCAGCTCGACACCGAAACTCTCGAAAGTGGCGGCAGCGCCCTCCTTGCTCCACCGGGCCCAACGGGCTTTGGGGGCGGACAGAAAGTCCAGGCACATCTGCTCGTGGCTACCCAAAAGACAGGTGACATTGGCCGGAAATTCGCGGGTCAATTCCTGCATCCTGTTTAGCACGCGCGCGCTGGATGGGCCCCGGTCGATCAGATTGCCAACAAAGACCAGCTTGGGGTTTTTCAGCTTCAGCGCGCCCACCTCGGCGTCAAGCTGTTCAAGGATTTGCTCCAGCAGGTCCGAACGGCCATGAAGATCGCCAATCACGAAAATCGGCTGCTTGGGCGCAGGCAAGGCGGTGGCCTCCGCGGGAAGCGGTTGCACCTGCGCGGTGCGTTTCCGGTTGCCAATGAGGGAGCTGAGAAAGCTCATCCTGTGATACTCGCGAAACTAGTCAGTTCCATCTCAGTGGCCCCTATTTTGTCAGGTTTTACAAGCAAAACCGGCAAATAGGCGCGATCCGGGCCGCACGCAATTGACCAGCGCTGGGAAAATGCAGTCTAAGGCGGCATATGACCGCAAAAGGTGACCACATGACCACACCGTCACGCACGGCCCTGATTACCGGCTCGGCGGGGTTTATCGGCTTCCATCTGTGCCAACGCCTTCTGGCAGACGGATTCAAAACCATCGGGCTGGACGGGTTTACCGACTATTACGACGTCGCGTTGAAACGCAAGCGGCACGACATGCTGCAGGTCCATGATGGGTTTATCCCGGTTGAGGGGCTGGTCGAGGACGATGATCTGGTCGGGTCGCTTTGTGCTCAACACCGTCCGGATGTCATCATCCATCTGGCGGGGCAGGCCGGGGTACGCTGGTCCATCGAGAACCCTCGGGCCTACCTTGATGCCAACCTGACCGGCACGTTTCAGGTACTGGAGGCCGCCCGCGCGCATCCGCCGAGCCATCTGCTGATGGCATCGACCTCCTCCGTCTACGGGGCGAACACCCAAATGCCCTATGCTGAGACGGACAAAGCTGACACGCCCATGAGCTTTTATGCGGCCACCAAGAAGGCCAATGAAGCGATGGCGCATAGCTATGCGCATCTCTACGGCATCCCCACCACGATGTTCCGGTTTTTCACCGTCTACGGGCCATGGGGGCGGCCTGACATGGCGCTCTTCAAATTCACCAAGGCGATTTTGGAAGGCCGCCCGATCGACGTCTACAACCATGGCGATATGCGGCGGGACTTCACATATGTGACCGACCTGGTGGAGGGTATCCGGCTGCTGATTGATGCGGCCCCTGATCGCAACATGTCCGAGATTGCAGACGACAGCCTCTCCACGATTGCCCCGTGGCGGGTCGTCAATATCGGAAATGGCGCACCCGTCCGGCTGCTTGATTTCATCGAGGCCATCGAGGCCGCAACCGGCAAGCCCGCCATCAAGAATATGATGGAGATGCAGCCAGGCGATGTTCCCGCGACTTGGGCGAAGGCCGATTTGCTGAAAGCGTTGACCGGCTACGCGCCATCCACCGATATCCAAACCGGCGTGCGTGCCTTTGTGGAATGGTACCGGGACTATTACGCAAAATAAAACGGCCCTCCCTGAGGAAGGGAGAGCCGCTAGACGTCTGTGGGAGGGGCAGACGGGGTAAGATTTAGCGCACGATATTCTCGGCAGGGCTGTCATTGGTCAGCGCGAAGATTTTCTGGATCGCTTTGACGTCGACATTTCGGGCGCGGTCGAAATTAACCGTGTTTTCTGCAGGGCTGTCATTGGTCAGCGCCAGCTCTTGGGCCGCAGCGATAGGGTTGCCGACGGAGGTTTCGCGGACCTGGCTTTCAGCAGGGCTGTCGTTGGTCAGCGCGAAAAACGCTTTCAGATCAGAGACG
>CALHHY010000080.1 GCA_938030665.1 uncultured Litoreibacter sp.
CCTGCGCGCACAGAACATGCCCAAGGGTATGCCGATCACGATGGAAAGGCAGGCCGCCGTGCCCAGCAGCGCCAGCGTCGTCATTGCCTTTTCCCAAAAGCCCAGCAGGCCCATGTAGGCCAGAAACGCGCCGGACCACACAGCCGTCCGCACACCCGCTGTCAGCCAGGTCAACAACACGGTCAGGCTGGCAATCACGATCCATGGTGTTTCCACCAAAATCACCTCAAGCGCGTCCAGCAGGGTACGGATACCAAAGGTGACAGCGTCAAAGAACACCTCGCTGTTGCGTACACAAAAGGCGATGAAATCCTCGACCCATTGAATGGCGGTCAGGCGAAACACCGTGTCCGTGGGAAAATCGCTGAGCAGGCTGTAGCGGCCCGGAAAGCTGTAGTGCAGCATGGCGGTCAGCGTGATGGCGACCATAAACACAGCCGACAGAACGATATGCGTCACTGGCATGCCAGAGCGGATTGTGCGGTCAGACGTCCATTCGGTAAAGCGCGCTTCAAGCGCCCAGTTTGCCACCACGGCCTGTGCCAGCTTCACAATGATCAGCAGCGCCAGACCCGTGAGGGCGATGGTGGCCCCTTGTTCTGACAGGGCCTGTGCCTCATCGCGGAAACCGCCGATACTGGCCTCCAACCCGTCCACGGCGCGCTGGTAGGCGTCTGCCTTGTCGGATCCGGATTCAAGTGCGGCGGCCAGTTGGGTGCGGCGCAGCTCCAGCGTCCCTTCGATGGAGGCGATACGCTTCATCGCGTCAGCCGCCAGATCACCAAAGAGACCGCGCGCGATTTGCACAAAGGCAAGTGCTTCGATGATCAGAAACGGCAGCGCCCAAGACCACAGCCCACGCGCCCCGAACCAGATCGGGCCAAAGAGGCCGGCAAAGAAGTTGAACGTTGCTGTGAAACGCGAAGACGCGCCGATTTTGTCGAAATTGCTGATGTAGTAATCAGGGTTGGTGCGCACAAAGGTCCGGATGTCTGCACGCCGCCCTTCTGCATAGGCCAGTGCCGCCTCCGAAGAGGTGTCTTCGAGCGGGTTCACGCCAAGATCGCTCATGATACTTCGGTCCCCTCGATCACGGTATTCAGCAGATCAGCGCGCGTAATCACACCGCGGTCCTGCCCGTCTTGGGTCACGACAATCGCGTCGTCATGATCCACCGCAAGGCCAATCAGCGTGCTGAGGGTCTCTTCGCCACTAACACGCGGACCATCCGCAGGCAGCGGCCCGTATTTGGCAACGTAGCGTTCGACAGGTTGCATCACCGCATGGGCGCGCACCACCTTCAGCCGCGAGATACCCGCGACAAATTCCGCGACATAATCATCCGCCGGATTCATGACGATGTCTTCGGCCGTGCCGATCTGGACCACCTTGCCATCACGCATGATGGCGATGCGGTCACCGATGCGCACGGCTTCGTCCAGATCATGCGTGATAAACACAGTCGTCTTTTTCAGGATCTTGCTGAGACGGATAAATTCGTCCTGCAACTGACGACGAATGAGCGGGTCCAGCGCCGAAAACGGCTCGTCCATCAGCAGCACATCGGGGTTGGCGGCAAGCGCGCGGGCAAGACCCACACGTTGCTGCATGCCGCCTGACAATTCGTGGGCAAACTTGGAGCCCCAAGCCCCAAGCTCCACAATGTCCAGGATCGCGGCTGCCTGACGCATCCGTTCGTTCTTGGCGACCTGCCGGATTTCCAAAGGCATCGCCACGTTGTCCAGAACCGAGCGGTGCGGCATCAGCGCAAAGTTCTGAAACACCATGCCGATCTTTTCGTTGCGGAAGGTTTGCAGGGCCTTTGTGCCCAGCGCCATAACGTCGGTGCCTTCGATCAGGATTTTACCGGCGGTGGGTTCCAGCAAGCGGTTAAAGTGGCGCACCAGCGTGGATTTGCCGCTGCCGGAGAGGCCCATGATGCAGAAAATCTCGCCTCGGTTCACCGACAGGCTGACGTCGGCCACGCCTACGACTGCGCCGTATTTCTCCAGCACCTGCGCCTTGGTCAGACCTTCCTCGCGCACCGCGCGCAGGGCCTCCTCCGGCTTGGCGCCAAAAATCTTCCAGACGTCTGAAATTTCGATGACGGTGTCATCAGTCATGTGCCGCCCCTTGATGCACATGCGACACCGGATCGCTCCGGTGTCGCGGTTTTTGTTTGAATGGCGAGGATTACAGCCCCAACCAAGCGTCCACTTTGTCTGTGTTGGCCGCAACCCATGCTTTGGCTACGTCAGCAGGGTCTTTGCCATTGGCGCTGATCTCGAACGCGAGGCTGGAGACATCGTCAGCAGACAGTTGGAAGTTGCCGAAGAATTCAGCAATCGCGGGTGAGCGTCCTTCAAGCGAGTTGGACCAGGCGATCTGCACCTGCTTGAGAGCGTCCTTGGTCGCAACGGAGGACTTCTCATACCAGTCGGCATCGTCGGAGGGCTGGATCATCTTGTACTTGGCCTCATCGAACGTCGGCTCGGTTAGCATTTCCACGTCGAACATGAACCACACGGCGTGGGGCTTGTAGCAGTAGAACGCGTAGCCTTCGCCCTTGGCGATGCTGTCCTTGATGCGCGCGGTCTTTACACTTTCCTCGGCGCGGATCGGCTCGATAAAGTCCAGTAGGCCATAGTCACGTGTCTTGACCTCGTTGACGTTGGCCGATGCCCAACCGGGTGCGCCGATCCACATCTCGCCTTTGCCGTTACCGTCGCTGTCCATCAGTGCTGCCACTTCCGGACGGCCCAGATCAGCGATGTCCGTGATGGAGTTGGCCTTGGCAAAGTCCTTGGACACGCAGAAGCCCTGATTGCCTTCATAGGGGTTGCTGGACAAGGTCACGGTGCCCGCATCCTTGACGTATTTGTTGGTAAAGCTCTCTTGGTTGGGCAGCCAGACATCGGGGTGTACGTCAATGTCGCCTTTGCCCTGATCCATCGCCTGAAAGATCGTGGCGTTGTTGCCGGGCACGTATTCGACCGTGCCGCCAATACGGCTGGTCACAACCTCGCCCAGCACGTGGGCGATGGCCTGTGCGCCTGTCCAGCTTGGGACGCCGATTTTGACTTCTTCGGCCGCGAATGCAGGCAGCGCAAAGGCGCTGACCATGGTTGCCACAGTGAATGATTTCAGTGTCAGTTTCATTTGGGTTTCCTCCGTTGGATGTGCCGTTTACGGCTTGCTTTAGCTTCGTGAATTCAAGATTTGATCTTGGTAGGCGAACAGGGCTGTCGCCCCGCCCGTGTGCAGGAACAGGACCTTGTCAGTGGGCTTGAAGAACCCCTGACGGATCATGCCGATCATGCCTGCCATACCTTTAGCCGAGTAGACGGGGTCAAGCAGAACGCCCTCTTGCTGCGCCGTCAAGTGTATCGCCTCAAGGGTGCTGTCGGCTGGCATGCCATAGCCTTCGCCGACATAGCCATCGTCGACCAGTATTTTGCTGAGCGGCAGTTCACCCGCGCCCAGTTTCTCAAGCGTGCGATTGGTCAGTCCGTGGACGGCGTTCATCTGACGCTCGCGCGGTTGGCGGACGCTGACGCCCATCACAGGCAGGTCGTGGCCGATGGCGTGAAAGCCTGCCACAAGCCCTGCTTGCGTACCTGTGCTGCCCGTGCCCATCACCAGCCAGTCGAATTTCTGACCGCTGGCGGCGGATTGATCCATGATTTCTTGCGCGCAATTGGCATAGCCCAGCGCACCCGTAGGGTTGGACCCGCCACCGGGGATGAAATACGGGCGGTGCCCTTCCGAGCACAGCTTTTCTGTGACTGCTTCCGCCTCGGCGTTCATGTCCAGACCTGCGGGGCGGAATTCGCGCGTGGCGCCAAAGATGTCATCCAGCAGCACGTTGCCTGTGGCTTCATACGCCTCTGCCCGATCAGGGACGCGGCGTTCCAGCAGGACATGGCATTTCATGCCAACCTTGGCCGCCGCCGCCGCGGTCTGGCGTACGTGGTTGGACTGCACGGCCCCTTGCGTGACCAGCATGTCCGCCTTGGCGGCAATCGCCTCGCCCACCAGAAATTCCAGCTTGCGGGTCTTGTTGCCACCTGTCGCCAGCCCTGTGCAATCGTCGCGTTTGATGAACAGGTCCGGCCCGCCCAGATGCGCGCTCAGGCGTGGCATCGCCTCGATCGGGGTCGGCTGGTGGCACAGGGCCACACGCGGGAAACGGTCAAAGTCGATCCGCCCCGCTGGTCTCGATAGGGTCTCGGTGGCAGCCATGACATTCCTCCGCAGGTATAGAGTCGTCCCCAGAGTGCAAGCGCAGGCCTTTCAAAGCCAATGCTATGTTCGCCTTACATTATGCAAATTTTGCATTATGCTACAGTTATGGACATCACCCTGTTTCGCGATCTTGATCAATTACGCCACACGGGCAACTTCTCGCAGGCGGCAGAGCTGAGCCATATCAGCCAGCCTGCCTTTAGCCGCCGCATCAAGGGGTTGGAGGTTTGGGCGGGGGTCACGCTTGTGGACCGCTCGCGCCAGCCGGTCAAGCTGACACCGGCCGGTGTGCAACTGCTGGAGGCGGGCCTGCAGGCCTTTGCGCGGATAGAGGCCGAGCGCAGCCAGATCCTTGAGGCGCAGTCACTACCTGACAAATACATGGTCACTTTCGGGGCGCAGCATTCCATCGGATGGCGGTTTTACCCCACGTGGTTGCAAGCCTTCGAGCAAGCCTACGGCCCCATCCTGTCGCGGCTGCGCGCCGACGACCTACCGGTATGTCTGCGTGATCTGCGCGCCGGAGACGTGGATTTTGTGATCGCCTACGCGGCACCCGATGATCCCGCAGGCAGCCTTTTGTCAGACCGCGCGCATCCTGTTGAGACACTTGTGATCGGCAAGGACCGTCTTGTGCCAGTGTGCAAACCCGCGCGCGGCGGCGCGCCGATTTTCAACTTCTACAATGACGGTGTTCAGATGCCCTTCCTGCGGTTTGGCGACAGCGCGCCCATCAGTCTGCACATCGAAAGGCTGGTCCGCGCCAAGGGCCTCGGGAACCGGTTGCATACAGTCTACGAGAACTCTATGGCAGGCGCTTTGCGGATCAGGGCACGCGATGGCGCGGGCGTGGCATGGCTGCCTGAAAGCCTTGTCGCCCCCGATCTGAGCGCCGGTATTCTGGTCCGCACAGGCCCCGCCGACTGGTGTATCGATCTGGATGTCCGCCTGATGCGCAGCAAGAAGAACACCAACCATCTGACCCGCACCATCTGGAGCTTTCTGGAAGTGCGCAAATCGGTGCCCCTTGTGCCCCCGACCCCCGTTTTGAAAGATGACCCCGAAGGAGTAGAGGCATGAGCGTTGACAGTATCGGACGCGTGCAATCCCCACGCATCATCCGCATCGGTGGAGGTGCGGCACTGGAGGTTGCCGAGGTCCTGACCCAACTTGGTCTTTCGCGCCCGCTGATTGTCACGGACAGCAATCTGATCGCACTGGGGCATGTCACGACGGTGACGGATGTACTGGACCACGCAGGCATGCGTTGGCAGACATTCGACGAGGTCGTCGAAGACCCCACAGACCTCTGCGTGGATGCGGGGCTGGCCGCGTTCCGCGCAGGCGACTTTGATTGCATCATCGGTTTGGGCGGTGGCAGTCCGATAGATACGGCTAAGGCCATCAGCTTTATGTCCGTCAACAAAGGCCATGTGCGCGACTACAAAGCGCCCGCACAGATTGACCGTTGCGGCCCGCCTGTGATCGCCATTCCCACCACAGGCGGCACAGGGTCGGAGCTGACCCGTTGGTGCGTGATCACCGACACCAAGCTGACCGAAAAGTACAATCTGTCCGGCCTTGCATGCGTCGCCACAGTTGCCCTGATCGACTGGACGTTTACCGTCACCAAGCCCGCGCGGATTACCGCGGACACGGCTGTCGACAGTCTGACCCACGCGATCGAGGCCTACGTCAGCCGCCGTGCATTCGCCTATACCGATGGGTTCGCGCTGGCTGCGATGCCCGCGATCGCCACCCATGTGCGCATCGCGTTCCATACCCCCGACAATGCAGAGGCACGCGCCGCCCTCATGTTGGCGGCGTCACAGGCGGGCATGGCGTTCTCCAACGCGTCCGTCGCTTTGGTGCATGGCATGAGCCGCCCCATCGGCGCGCATTTCCACGTGGCGCACGGCCTGTCCAACGCCATGTTGTTGCCTGCTGTTACCGCGTTCTCGACCGCAGCGGCGCAAGGGCGCTATGCGACCTGTGCGCGGGTGATGGGATGGGCGGAAGAGGGCGACACAGACGTTACAGCCTGCGAGAAACTTGTCGACGGGCTGATCGCCTTGAACGCGGACCTGCACGTGCCCAGCCCCAGTGCGCTGGGGCATGTGGCGGACGATGATATGCTGCGGCTGATGGCGGGTCAGGCGCTCGCCTCGGGCTCACCGCAGAACAACCCACGGGTGCCTACGGCAGAAGAGATTGTTGGCCTATACCACAAGCTTTGGTAGCACTCAGGCAGTCTCTGTCGTGAAGTCTGACCCAAGCGCGGTTTCGATCAACTCGCAATCAGGGGTCGCGTCCACATAGCGTGTCTTGAGGAATGGCGGCAGCACAAAGGCATCGCCCGCTTGCAGGCGGTAGGGTTCCTCGCCCGTGACTTCGAGCGTTAGACCGCCCTCTTTGACGAAGGTAAACAGGATGTCGGTGTCGTGGCTGGTCCATGCACCATCCGCCTGTTTGGGCCGTGCGACATGCACGCCCGCCACGCCTTGGGTCGCTGTCCCGATCCCTGTGTCGCGGCTTTCCCATCCGGGGATGCGCCAGGGGGTCCATGTGGCCTCTGCCGCTTTGTGATGGATAAACCGTGTGCCGTCCCAATCACGATCCGGTTCAAAACGGCCTGTGGGCAGTTCCATGTCATGATCGATGGTGGTGATATGCTCTGCCGGAACCCCGATTTCGAGAACCTCGACATTGTCCGACGCCTCCAGCACGCGGTGACGGATTTGCGGCGGCTGGATCACGCAATTGCCGGCCTCAAGAATGAAGGGATCGCCCTGATCCTCGTACACCAGCCGCACCCAGCCGCGATAACAAAAGATCAGCTGAAACCCAACGGTGTGGTAATGCACCATGTCCGGCACGGGGCCACCGTCCGGAATGCGGATATGACTGGCAATGATCGACCCGCCCAAACGGTCGGGGATTAGATCGCGGTAACGCATGCCTGCGCGCCCGATCACCCAGGAATCGCTGTCCACCAGACGGCGCACCATGAACGAATGCTGCGTTTCGGGCATATCGAGGGGCGGGTTGGCGTCAACAATCTCGATCACGTTGCCACTGGGAGAGGTCAGCGTGCCCTGCCCCTCTGCAAAGCCATCAGGATCATCGCACCGCAGGCGCAGCTTGCCCGGAGCGACCTGTGCATCGCGGTCCAGCCGGATGCGCACCCCATGCCCCGAAATCAGAGCAACGGCGGGATCATCGGCGGGGAAAATCTCTTCCAGACGGAAACCAAGCTGGCCCAGAAAGAACGGCATCTCGGTCTTGAGATCATCCACTGGCAAATAGACTTCGGACGCCCTGATACTGTCCGTCTTGGGGGCCTGATCTTTCATGACGTCTCTCCTGTCCAGCTTGGGGCAAATCCTAGGCCCGTGCAGCATAATGTGCAACGCGCCGCAAACGGCAGGGGGTTTGCCCCTGCCCTGCGTCTGCACTATGTCAGCGGTAACAGTCTCAACCGAAAGCGGCCTGACGTGTCCTCTCAAGACCCATATGACCTTTTTATCATTGGCGGTGGCATCAATGGCTGCGGCATTGCGCGCGACGCGGCGGGCCGCGGGCTGACTGTCGCGCTGGCAGAGATGAACGATCTGGGGTCCGCGACCTCATCTGCCTCTACCAAGCTGTTTCACGGCGGGTTGCGATATCTTGAGTATTTCGAGCTGAAGCTGGTGCGTCATGCCTTGCAGGAACGCGAGGTCCTTTGGGCCGCCTCACCGCATATCTCTTGGCCGATGCGCTTTGTGGTGCCCTACCATGCCGAGGCGGAATTCGAGACGGACACGCCCGCATCGCGCATTCTGAACATACTGATGCCCTGGAACAAAGGGCGCCGCCCCGCGTGGCTGATCCGCTTTGGTCTGTTCCTCTATGACAATCTGGGTGGGCGGAAACTGCTGCCTGCCACCAAAACCATCAGCCTGAAGGACACACCCGAAGGTGCCCCGCTGCAGCCGCAGTTCGAAAAGGCATTCGAGTATTCTGATTGCTGGGTCGAAGACTCGCGGCTGGTCGCACTCAACGCGCAGGACGCCGCTGAACGGGGGGCCAGGATCATGGTGCACACCAAAGTCACCTCCGCCGCCTGCGAGGACGGCCTTTGGCGTATTACCATCGAGGACGCCCAAGGCACCCGCGATATCCAAGCACGCATGCTGGTCAATGCAGGCGGCCCATGGGTCGGCGATATCATCCAGCAAAAGGTGCGTATCAACTCGACCGAAGGGGTGCGGCTGGTGCGTGGCAGTCACATCGTCACGCCGCGCCTTTATGACCACGACAAATGCTACTTCTTTCAGGGCGGCGACGGGCGCATCATCTTTGCCATTCCTTACGAGACGGACTTTACGCTGATCGGCACCACAGACGCAGACCATGCAGACCCCGATACACGGCCCACCTGCACCCCGGAGGAGCAATCCTATCTGCTGGATTTTGCCAACGGCTATTTCAAACAACAGCTGACGGATGCCGATGTGGTCTGGACCTATTCAGGGGTGCGGCCGCTTTATGACGACGGGGCCTCATCCGCGGCCTCGGCCACCCGTGACTATACGCTCAAGGTGGAGACATCAGGCGGCGCGCCAATCCTCAACATCTTTGGCGGCAAGATCACGACCTACCGCAAACTGGCCGAAGATGCCCTAGACAAGATCGCCAGGCATCTGCCCGACGTCGCAGACCATTGGACCGCAGGTGTCGCCATGCCCGGCGGCGATTTTGCGGTGACAGAGGTTGCCGCCAAGATCACCCAGCTGGCGGGAGACTATCCGTTCCTCACCCAGACATGGGCGCGCCGGATGATCCGCGCCTATGGCACCAACGCATGGCATATCCTTGGCGATGCAAAGACCGCGACCGATCTGGGCCGCGACTTTGGCGCGACCCTCAGCGAGGCCGAAGTGCGCTGGCTGATGACGCATGAGTTCGCGCGTCACGCCGAAGACGTGGTCTGGCGACGCTCCAAACTGGGGCTGCGGCTAGACGCGGATGAGGTGGCCGCGCTTGAGGACTGGATGACCTCGGCCCATACTAGGCCCGCAACGAAAGGCCCTGCGACATGACCCATATCCTTGCAATAGACCAAGGCACCACATCCTCGCGCGCATTGATCTTTGATGCAGACATGCAGGTCATTGCCACCGCGCAGGAAGAGTTCCCACAACACTTCCCCCAAAGCGGCTGGGTCGAACATGACCCCGAAGACCTGTGGTCCACCACCTTGTCCACCTGCCGCGCCGCTATCGACACCGCGGGCATCACTGCGGGTGACATTACAGGCATCGGCATCACCAATCAGCGCGAAACAACCGTGGTCTGGGACGCCCAGACAGGCGCGCCCCTGCACAACGCTATCGTCTGGCAAGACCGCCGCACAGCCGACTTTTGCCGTAGTTTGCGCGAGGACGGACATGACGCGTTGATCACCCGGCAAACGGGCCTGCTGGCGGATCCCTACTTTTCAGGCACCAAGCTGAAATGGATCCTCGACCAGACCGACGGTGCCCGTGCCCGCGCCGCCAAAGGCGAGATCCTGTTTGGCACCGTCGACAGCTATCTGATCTGGCGTCTGACGAACGGGGCGTCCCATGTGACAGATGCGACAAACGCGGCCCGTACGATGCTGTATGACATCCATGAAGGCGCGTGGAGCGACGAGATTTGCGCGCTCTTTGACATCCCGCAAGCGATGCTGCCAAAGGTGCATGATTGCGCGGCAGACTTTGGCGTGACCGACCCTGTGCATCTGGGCGCGGCCCTGCCCGTTCTGGGCGTTGCCGGCGACCAGCAGGCAGCGACCATCGGACAGGCGTGCTTTGAACCCGGCATGATGAAATCGACCTATGGCACGGGCTGCTTTGCCCTTCTGAACACGGGGGCGACGCCCGTTGCCTCGCAAAACCGCTTGTTGACCACGATCGCCTACCAGATGGACGGCACCCCCACATACGCGCTTGAAGGGTCGATTTTTGTCGCAGGTGCCGTGGTGCAATGGCTACGCGACGGTCTGGAGATCATTGAAGATGCCGCTGCAACACTGGCCCTGACTGCCAACGCCGATGCAGGTCAGGACGTGATCATCGTACCTGCCTTTACCGGCCTTGGCGCCCCCTATTGGGAAGCGGACTGCCGCGGTGCTGTCTATGGCCTCACGCGCAATTCCGGCCCTGCCGAATTTGCCCGTGCGGCCCTCGAAAGCGTCGGCTTCCAGACCCGCGACCTGCTGGAGGCGATGCACTCAGACTGGTCCTCCGATCATGCGGCACAGGCCACTCTGCGCGTTGACGGCGGAATGAGCGCAAACAACTGGGCTATGCAATTCCTCAGCGACATCATCGGCGCGCCTGTGGACCGCCCCACCGTGCTGGAGACGACCGCCATGGGGGCAGCATGGCTTGCCGGACAACGCGCAGGGCTCTTCCCTGACATGGCTGGATTTGCGGCCAACTGGGCGAAAGAGCGCAGCTTTGCCCCGCAGATGGACCCCCAGACCCGAGACGCCAGATACACCCGCTGGAAACGCGCCGTGACCGCGACGATCTCTGTCTAGAAAACGGTTGGGGAGGTGCGTGAGCTGCCCCAAATCTCCCGATCAGCGGTCGCAATGGTCGATTTCTTGCTGCGACCTCAACGGTCAACAGCCCACCGTCATGCACATGACAAGGCGCATCGCTTCAAGCAGTTTTGGCGACCCCGGCAGGAATCGAACCTGCAACCTGCCCCTTAGGAGGGGGCTGCTCTATCCAGTTGAGCCACGGGGCCATTAAGGCCCGTTTTGAGGGTTTCGCGGCCGGCAGGCAACAAAAAAGGGGATGTGCGAATTGGCCCATGCACATCCCCCTCTCTTGGATTGCGCGGCACAAAGACCGGGCAATGCCGCAAACTGTTAGCGCTATCATAGAGACCAAATCCGGTTTGGACAACCCTGTCGATAGGCGCTACGCTGAAGGCCCTGAATTCTGCGAAAGCCGCGTCTTTGACCAGTCGATCTGACCCAGATTACCGACCACAACTGACCTTGAGGGACGTGTCTGAAGTGTCAGGCGTCTCGGAAATGACGGTCAGCCGGGTTTTGCGAAACCGGGGGGAAGTGTCTGAAAAAACACGCGAAAAAGTACTCAAAGCCGCGCGTGAGCTGGGGTATGTGCCCAACAAGATCGCAGGCGCCCTGGCGTCCAACCGCGTCAATCTGGTGGGCGTTATCATCCCATCGCTGTCCAACATGGTATTCCCCGAGGTGATGATGGGAATTTCATCCGTGCTGGATGAGACGCCACTGCAGCCCGTCGTGGGTGTCACCGGGTATGAGCCGGAGAAAGAGGAAAGGGTCATCTTCGAGATGCTCTCCTGGCGGCCAAGCGGACTGATTGTGGCCGGGCTTGAGCACACCGATGCAGCCCGCAAGATGATGGAAAATGCCAGCGTTCCGGTGGTCGAGATCATGGATGTCGACGGCGATGCCGTCGATGCCTGCGTGGGTATTAGCCACCAACGGGCGGGCAGGCAAACGGCGACAGAAATCCTGAAACGTGGCTACCGTCGGATCGGTTTTCTTGGCACAAAAATGCCACTCGATCACCGGGCACGGAAACGGTTCGAGGGGTTCCAATCCGTCCTTACAGAGGCAGGGCTTGGGTTAATCGACCAGGAATATTACTCCGGCGGTTCGGCACTGGCCAAGGGAAGGGAGATGACCGAAGCCATTCTGAACCGCAATGACGACCTGGATTTTCTTTATTATTCCAATGACATGATCGGTGCGGGTGGGCTGCTTTACTGCCTTGAGAAAGGCATCTCAGTTCCCGGCGATGTCGGCCTTGCTGGCTTTAATGGGGTTGAGCTGATCGATGGTCTGCCGCGCAAGCTTGCGACCATGGACAGCTGCCGGGGCGAGATCGGGACCAAGGCCGCCCAGATGATCGTCGCCGCGCTTGAGAAGACAAAAGAGGCAGCGCCAAAAAGGATCGAAATCTCCCCCATTTTTGCGGCAGGTGACACGGTTCGCTAGCGCGAAAACCTTAAAGTTTCTGCAGAATTTACGGAATTCTTCACGATTGCCCGCTAGGGATGCGGCCTCGCACGGCTGATTGCGAGCTTTGGGGCACCCTTAATGACAGATAGCGCAGGTCGCGTAGCGGGAGATATTCTTGACGCTGCGATGCCATTTCTGCGCCGGTACGGACGTGCCTTGACCCGTTGCCAGAAGGCAGGCGACAGCTTGGCCATACGGGCGCGACAGGATACGCGGCGTACGATCTCAGTGATTTCCGCGAAAGAAATCCGCATTTCCCTGTTTCGATCGTTGCATGGCGCCTGGACCAGCCCGTCGGCCATCCTGCTCAGCATTGCGGCGGCCCGAAAACGGGTGGAGCAACTGACCCCCGGCGCGCTGGAAACGCTGCTGTTACGCGCCATTGAGGAGTTTTCCTTTGGCGAAATCGGCACCATCCTGCATCGCAGCGAGGCCGAGGCCTCTGAACTTTTCGAAATCGCCCTGAGGGAACGACCCTATCAGCGCGGCAAGAAGGTTCTGATTATCGAGGATGACGCGTTGATCGCCATGGACATCGCCAATTGCATTTCAGAAATGGGCGGCATCATTACCGGCGTTGCCCGCACCGCCACCCAAGCGGTGGAGCTGGCTGGCACCTACATGCCGCAAATGATCCTGACGAGTCCGGTCCTTGCAGACCGGTCTTCCGGGTTGGAAGCCGCCAAGACCATATCCGCCGGCAAGGGTGGGATTGACGTGGTGGTAGTCAGCCCCGACCCGCAGACCCTGCTTCAAGGCGAGCCGGCTGAGCCGCTATTTGTGCTCGAAAAACCCTACCTGGAAGACCAGGTGCGCAGCGCTGTCCGACAGGCCTTCATCCTCAGCCAAAGCTAGGAAGCCTTCGGCCCCGCGAAATACCAAACCAGGAAACCGATGATCGGGAAGAGCAGAACACCCAGTATCCAAAGCACCTTTTTCGTGGTGTCGACGCTAGAATTGATGATCGAGGCGATTGCCCAGATGTCGAGGGCAAAGACGATAAGCCCGAATAACGTTTGCATGACCTGATCTCCTGATATGAGGCGCCGTATCCGCGAAGCGCGTTGCTTTATCGTACCGCGCGCGGCATTGAAAAGTCACGCGGGTATGTGATTTGACATCTAAACGCCCAAGTAGCGGGTTAGTTTCGCGGGCGTCGATTTTAGATCATCGACCGTGGTGGCCTCGACGTCGCGGCCATTCTCGATAAAGACCACATGATCGGCGAGCGCCAGGATCGCGTCGACTCGTTGTTCCACTAGCACGATGGCATAACCTTCGGCTTTCATCTTCAGTATCACGTCGCGTATCTGCGCAATCATCGAGGGTTGCAGCCCCTCCGTCGGCTCGTCCAGCAGCAGCACATCGGGCCGCAGACACAGCGCGCGGGCGGTGGCCAGCATCTGCTGCTCGCCGCCTGACAGCGTGCCCGCCATCTGGGTCAAGCGCTCCCGCAGCCGGGGGAACAGTTCCAGTACCCAGTCGCGGGTGTCCTTGCCCTGCTTGCGTGTCATCAGCCCCATCTCAATGTTTTCCGCAACAGTCAGTTCGGCGAACAGGCGGCGGCCTTGAGGGATGTAGCCCAGACCCTGCCGTGGGATCAGATGCGGGGCCATATGGGTAATCTCCTCGCCCTTGAACGTCACGCGCCCGGCAGTGATCGGCAACTGCCCCATCACCGATTTCAGCGCCGTTGTCTTGCCCGCCCCGTTGCGGCCCAATAGGCACAGAATTTCCGACGCTTTGACCGAGAAGGACAAGCCTTGCAGCACCTTCACCGCGCCGTAACCTGAGTGGATGTCCGTGACCTCAAGCATCGACACCGGTTCCCAGATACGCGGCTTGGACGGCGGCGTTTGCGCGGACCTCCTCCGGCGTGCCGGAGGCCAGCGTCCTGCCGCCGTCAAGCACCGTGATGTAATCCGCAACCTCCATGACAACGCGCATGTTGTGCTCGATCAGCAGGATGGTCGTGTCGCCCGCAAGGCCCTGGATCAGCGCCATGAAATCGGCAATCTCGCTTTCGGCCAGCCCCTGGGTGGGCTCATCGAGAATGAACAATTTGGGGTCCTGCGCCAGCCCCATGGCGATCTCCAGCACGCGCTGGTGGCCGTAGCTCAGATCGCTTGCAATCTGATCGGCACGGTCCGTCAACCCGACGCGCGCCAATACCTCGGCCGCTTTGGCCGCATGCAGGTTAGGCTTGCCCGCCAATAGCCGCCCGGCGGCGAGGCCCACATTGTCATAAACACTGAGCCCCGGAAAGACGGAGGTAATCTGAAACGTGTAGGCCAGCCCCAGCTGGATGCGTTTATGGGCAGGCAGATGGCTGATATCCCGCCCCTCAAAGAAGACCTGACCCCGCGTGGCTTCGATCCGGCCCGAGAGCATGCCCACAAAAGTCGATTTGCCCGCGCCATTTGGCCCGATCAGCGCCGTGATCTTGCCGCGCGCGAGTACGAAATCAACGTCCTCATTGGCGGCCAGTCCGCCATAGATTTTGGTCAGCCCCTTGGTTTCCAGAATGCTCACGGCAGCCATGGCATCACCTTCTGGCGCAGGCTTCCTGCCAGCCCCTGCGGCGCGAAAAGCGTCAGCAGGACCAAGACCAGCCCCGCGATCAGCATATAGGCGTTGGTGTAGCCGCTGGAGATATCGATCAGGTAGAACATGAAGAACACCCCGATCAACGGACCGATGGTCGTCCCGGCCCCGCCCAGAAGCACCCAGAGCAGCGGGAATATCGAATAGGGCACGGCAGCGAAACTGGCGCCGACATAGCCGAAAAGCAGCCCGTAGGTTGCCCCCGCCATGCCCGATACCGCGCCCGAGGTCACGAAGGCCATCAGCTTGTAGCGTGACGTATCATAACCCAGCATCCGGGCGCGCTCCTCATTCTCGCGAATGGCGATGAGGCGCTTGCCGAAGGGCAGTTTGATCAGCTTGGCCAGCGCCAGAAAGCAGACGCCGAACAAGACCCATGCGCAGAAATATCGCCCGGCATCGGTGCTGAGGTCGATGCCCGCGATCATCCGCCCCTCCCGCGCGACGACGAAACCTTCATCGCCACGGGTGTATTCCCCGAAATACAGCACCACCAGATAGGCCGCCTGCGCGAACATCAGCGTTACAATCATGAAGGACACGCCGGCCGTGCGCAAAGCCAGCCCGCCCGCAACCAAGGCCAACGCGGCGGCGACCAATATGGCAAACAGGAACGCGACAGGCATCGGAAAACCTGCAAGATTGACGGTCAGCCCGAACCCGTACATGCCGGCCGCAAAGAACATGGCGTGGCCGAGGCTCAGGAGGCCGGTATAGCCAAACAGGATGTTGAACCCCATGGCGTAGATCGCCAGCACCATGATCCGGGACAGCTGCCCGCTGTGATAGGTGGGCAGCACGAAGAACAGCGCGAAGAGCAGCGCCAAAACCCCGCCATGCAGCACCCATGATTTGCCATGCGCGGTCATGACGGCTTTTTCCCAAGCAGGCCTTGCGGTCGGAACACCAGCACCATGGCCACCAACAGGGTTGCGATGATCTTGGCCAGCGTGGGCGAGAAGAAAACCGATATGATGCCGTCGCTCATCCCGATCAGCAGCGCGGCGATCACGGTGCCGGGAAGGCTGCCCAGACCACCGATGATGACGACAATAAAGGCCAGCAGCAGCGGATCACCTCCCATCAGGTAATGGGCCTGCTGAATGGGTACGACCAGCACCGCCCCAAGCGCTGCCAGCCCCGCGCCAAGGCCGAAGACCCACGAATAAACCCGGCCCACCGGCACCCCGAAGGCCTGTGCGGTCTCGCTGTCTTGCTGGGTTGCGCGCATGATCAGGCCGATCTTGGTTTTGGTCAGCAGCACCCACAGCCCTACCAGCACGGTCGCGGCGGCAGCGATTACGAACAGCTTGTAGGTGGTGATGCTCAGACCCCAGGGCCAAAACAGGGCAAAGCCCTCCTCTCCCCATTCAAACCAAGGCAGGGACAGGCGGGTGTTGAAGGGCGGCGGCACCGGGCGCGCCTCCGGCCCGAAGGTCATCAGCGTCGTTTGCTGGATGATGTAGAGCATCCCGATCGTGGCCACGATGGTCCGGTCGGGGTCGTAGTTGATGCGTTTCAGGATCAGACGGTCCGCAAAAGCGGCTAGGCATCCGACCAGCACCGGCGCAATCAAAAGGGCCGCCACGAACCCAAGGGCCGGGTGGCCGCCGATGGTTGTCGCCACGAACCAGGTCAGCACCGCGCCGAGCATGAAGAATTCCCCATGCGCCACATTGACGACCCGCATCACGCCGAAAACGATGCTCAGCCCCATGGCCGTCAGCACCAGAATGGCCGAGATCACCGCCCCTTCAAGGGCGGCAAGCATCAGATGGGGGCCGAATTCCATGGCCGGTTGCCGCGCCGCAAGGGCGGATCAGAAGGATTGCGTCGTGTAGTCGACCTCGTCCTCATACAACCCGTCCTCGATGGAGGCCGTGTGCACGCAAACCAACTTCCCGTCCGTCACTTGGGAGATGAACTGTTTACCAAAGGTCTGGTGTGTTTTGCCGTTGAACCGCTTCGCCCCTTGGGGGTGGTCTTCGGATTCCGGCATGTCGGTCATTGCCTCCACCGCCTCGATCAGCTTGGCGCGGTCATGCGGGCCTTGGTAACCGGCGCTTTCCATGCCCTTCTTGATGATGTTGAGCGTCTCCCAGCAGCCAAACATATGGGCGAAAGTCGACACATCCGCCCCGTCAGCCAGCGACGCGCCACGGTCATCGACGCCAACGGCGGCGCGGTAGGTCTTGTCATAGGCGCTTTGGTCGGCCTGCGCGTGGCGCGGCATGCCTTCCCAGAAATAGGTGCCTTCCAGAAATTCCAGCCCGCTGCTTTGAATATCGACGGCCTCCAGGCTGTCGATAAAGCCGAACAGCTCAGGCCGGTTGGGGCCGAAGAACTCCCCCATTTCCTTCACAAAGGTCAGCACGGCGGGGCCGACCATGACGTGGTAGATCACCTCCGTCTCGCGCGGGATCGATGGGAAGTAGCGCGTAAACGACGTCTCGGTCGGCGGGATTGCGATTTTGGCGACAACCTCCCCGCCCTGCGCCTCGATGGCCTCAGAGAAGAAGTCGCGATGGTCATGGCCGAACGCGAAATCAGGGTAGATCATGGTGACCTTCTTGCCCAGATTCTGCGCCACAAACGGCGCCATGGAGATCACCTGACTTTTCACATCGGTAATGCCCGGCTGCAGCGTGTAGCGGTTCAGCATGCCGCTGGCGACGTGATGGCCTTCGGAGACTACGAAATAGGGCAGCTTCAGTTCAGCCGCGCGGGGGGCGGAGCCGATAACGACATGGCTGAACAAGGTGCCGAAGGCGATGTCGCAGCCGTGTTGATTGGCAAATTTCTCAAGCACCTCAGCGCCTCTGCCGGGGTCGGTGCCGTCATCTTCGGTGACGATTTCAACAGGCCGGCCGTTGATGCCGCCCATATCGTTGATCCGCTTGACCGCCGCATCCGTCGTGGCCCCGTACCAGCGCCCATAGGCGGCCCCGATGCCGGTCGCGTGTTTCTGAAAGCCGATCTTGATGGGGGCTGAACTTTGCGCCTGCGCGAACCCCATGGTGCCCGGCAGCACACCGGCTGACGCCAGCGCTCCGGCAGAAGCCCCCATCCCCAACAGGGCGGTGCGACGATTGATGGAAGATGTGTTGGCTTTCTTGACGGTCATGATCCGAGCTCCCCTACGGTCCCTACGCAAATGCGGCAGCGCATCTTGGCGCAGTCTGTGTGTCCACAATTGAGATGTCCAGTTTTCTTTCCACCCTACGCCCCTCGGGGGCTAGCCAGCAACCACAGGCCGAAAATCGTATAGGCAACCATCAGAACGCCCAAGCCCAGCTGCAGACGAACCGCCTGTCGCCGGTCCGCGCAAAGATGCTCCGCAATGCTATGGGCCATCAGGACCGACAGGATGTGGGAGGCCACGACAACGCCTGCCTGCGACAGCCAGATCACCTGCACGGTGGACGGCGTCGCCAGAAAGCCCGTTTTGATGGTGACGCTGCCGAGCCCGAACAGGTCCCAGCCCCATACCAGCGGATCCGCCAGACTGGCAGCAACATACTGGATTTGGACCAAAAACGTTACAAGGTAATGCGCGACATGGTAGCCCAGCCCGATAGGCAGCAGGGTGACAGCGAAGGCCCGCAGCAAAAGGCCCAAGGGCACCGAGGTGGCGGAAATATGCGCCGCCACCCGCCCTGCCCAAAGTGCGCCTGCGAAGAGGAGGACCAGCAGCAGATTGGCCGCGATCAGCCCCGCCGTTGTGTGCCAAACCAATGCGGAGCGCCCCGGAAATTCCAGCGGATTGACCCCGATAAGCCCCAGCCACCAGAAGGTTTCATGCAGACCGTCAAAGCTGCCGGAGGCCAGCAGGACAAGGCAGAACGCGGCGAAGCTCCCCGTCAAGGGCGCCGCTTGAAGGCCACGCCAACCCGGCACGCCCAGCTTCAAGCAGCCGCTGCCCCCGACAGGTCGCAACACCCCGATCAGGCGGAACATCACGGTGAAACACTCCACTCGGGTCAGCCATACCTGCCGGCCGAAAAGGCTCATACCAAGGAAGGTGACAAGCCAATAGCCAAGCGCAAACCGCGCCAGCCGGCCAGGATCATTCGGGGCGATATCGGCCAGAACGAACCCTTGAAACGCCAGAAAGACCAGAACGGCAGGCCACGCACCCAGCCTGTCAGGCAACGATAACGGCGGCGGCGCGTCCCCGACCACGAGCCGATGCAAGGCCCGCCACGGGTTGAGCCACCCCCAGATATCCGCAACCAACGCCTGCACGGCAAACAGCGCCACCCACCACAAGGTCCAGACGACCAGTGGCAGCATGTTGGCTTGCGGATCGCTCGGCCCGTAAAGCCCGACAAGGATCAGCGCACCATAAACCGCCGTCCCCAGCAGGGAGCCTGCCCCGCGCAGCAATGGCCACCCCCGCCGCCGTATCAACTCGCGCGTCGAAAACAGCCCCGCCGCCGCCCCGAAAGGCAAAACGGCCAGCAGCAGGATTGTCGCGCAAACCGCCAATGTCCCGGCGGTGATGTAGATGCCCGTAGGGAGCAGCAGTACGAACCCCTGCTCCGCCGCATGGGGCCAGGCCGGTGCGCCCGTCAGCCCCACCATGCCCCCCGCCAAAATAATCCTGTAAGCCACCTGCGTCATCGCGCTACTTTACGCACAGGCAGCAGGGCGGAGGCAATCAGCAGTGACACGGGTTTGGATACCGATCTTGGCCGCATTGGCCGGGCTGATCTGGTTTGTGATGATGCCCGGCCCCGTCAGCACGGTGACAATCACGCAAGCCCGCGCGACCCCCGTGGGGCAGGACCGTTTTGTCGTGACACTGGACATCGCAAATAGCGGCCCGCCGGTGGTCCTAACGGCGGTCTTCTCCCCCTCCGGCGCTACGGTGCAGGTGATGAACCCCGGCCATCGCGATGACGCGTTGACCATACCGGGGGACAGCAAGGCCAGTTTCGCGATGGACGGCGCGCATATCATGCTGACCGGTGCTGCGGAGGTGACGGCCGGGGGCTTCATTCCCCTTGCCTTGATTTTCGACGGCACGGGCGAGGTCACCACGCGGGCGCAACACATGGGCGACGCCGCCATAGCCGCTATTGATCATGGCGCGGGGCACGGGGTGGAAGCGGTGCCCGCCCCCGCCATCAGGATCGACATGCCAAATGGGGCCGATGCAAGCGGCTTTCCGGTTCAACTCACCATCGACAATCTGGCACTTGTCGCCGTCCCCGACGGCACGGCCCATGTCGCAGGCGAGGGGCACGCGCATATCTACCTGAAGGGGCTGAAGCTGGGGCGGCTCTATACCGACGCGCTGACGCTCGGCGCGCTGCCGCCGGGCGGCTACACATTGCGCATCGCGCTTAACTCCCACGATCACCGGCCCTATCTAAAAAATGGCGCGGCTGTCGAGGCCGTCGCGACCTTCACAATCCCCTAACACCAAGCGGCGGCCATCGCAGGTAGGGCTGGATTCATTTCCACAGCTTGGTAAGGTTTACCAACAAGACTTTATTTAGGGGGTTTATTTCATGCGGTATCGCATTTCTGGGGCCATGCGCCAGTTTATCAGATCAACGGTGGTGATTGCCTGCCTTGGCGCGCCTTTTCTGGCCACGTCTTCTCAGGCGCAGCAATTGAACCTGCAGTCCGGGCTAGCACCGAAGATTGACGTCGTGGCACGCGCGCAAGGTCTGAACATGCAGGACCCCTACGCGAGGTCGCTCTACCAGTTCATCCGGGCCAACCCCACGGTCATGGAGAATGCCCAGTTCTACGTGGGCTTTCTGGCCTATCTGCTGTCAACAAGCCCCAATTTCGAATGTAGCAATGCCTTCGCGAACGAGTTCGAGCGGCGCGACTACTTCACCCAGGCCTTCGGGCTGAAGGAGCAGTTGAAAGCCGCTGTTGGCAGCGTGACGATCCCGACGCGGTTTGATCTGGCCTACACGATTGACACGGGTCGCTATGACTTCACCGCCTCCAGCCTGCCGCTGCAGAACATCCGCACGGTCGGCAACAATTTCTCAAACCAGATCAGCGCCGGGCAGGCCCAAAGCTGCGCGCAGCAGATGCTGCAAGGCACCACGGTCGATATCAGCGTTTTCCCGTGGAATTTTCAGGTGGTCAACGAGGCCGGCGCGTCCCGGCGAGAGGATTTCCCCTTCGGTCGAACGGTCCAGATGCCCTCCACCGACGCCAGGGTGCTGTTTGAGCGGTTCGGCCGCCAGCTTTACGCCATTGTCAGCTACCAGTTTCAGGCCGCGAATAACGGGGAGGCGAAGGTACAGGTCGTCCCAACCGACGGGCAGCTGTTCGGGTTGGCTGACGACGCGGTGGTGCGGGTCAAAAGCTTCTCCCACCCCAGCCTCAGCCAGGCGCAGTATTTCGACATCACCAACCCGCTGGAGGTCGGGGTTGATGTGATCGGCGTTGACGCCAAGCTGGCCTTCACGCAGCAGGGCTTCCGCGCCGTGGGCGAAGGCACGCGGCAGGATGCGGGCACGGATATTACTCTTGGCGGCTCCTTCCCGGTTAACGGGTCTGCGGCTGTGGGGAATTCGACCTTCATCATGCGTCTTGCGGGCCCGCAATTGGTCAGCCGGCAGGTGCCGGGCCTGCGCAACCAAGCCAACACGGTCCAGCCGCAACGGTTCCTGACGCTATTTGGGTCGGTCAATTTCTCTCAGATCACGCAGAATGTCGCACCGGTTTCTGGCGTTGCGTTGGTCTTGGACGTGGCGGCGGACGGCACGATGACCGAAAGCCAGGCTTTCCCGCTATACGGCGAGTTCCGCCCGCCCCAGCCTGAGGCCGCCCCGGCTGGCGCTGCTGCCCCTCAACCCGCGGAGACCGCCAATAGCGCGCCAGCGCCCGCCGTCGCGCCAAGCGATGCCGCTGAGGGTAGCGAGACGCAATAGCGCGATTAATCCGCTGCAAAACGAAAAAGCCCGGCGGGTACAAACCGCCGGGCTTTTTCGTTCTGAGATGTCGGTTGTCCTTAGTTCGACCCTGAGCCGAAGATGTCCAGGCTGCCCGTTGCCGTACTTGGTGCCGGTTGCGCACCTGTCGCGGCAAATGTCTGAACTGCAGGTGAGGTCGTAGGGGCCGGGAACAGGGCGGAGCCTGCACCGGCCTGTTGTTGCTGCGGTTGCGCCTGAGGCAGAAGCGGTTGTTGCGCCGTGGCGACCTGAGGTGCCGCGGCGGGTTGCGTACCGGGCTGCAGGGCAAAGACGTCAAGCGTTGACTGCGGTTGCTGCGGCGCGGCCTGCGGTTGTTGTGTGCCGGATGCAAAAAGCGCCGTCCCGCCTGATTGTGGCTGCGGGGCCTGCGGTTGAGGCGCCTGCTGGAACAAGTTCTGAGCCGGGGCCGGTGCGGCAGGCTGCGCCTGCTGTGGGGCTACGGGTTGCTGGCCGCCAAACAAACCGGCTGCGGGGTTTGCTTGCTGCTGCGGTAGCGGCGCTGCCGCCGGGGCCGGGGCACCAAAAAGCGCGTTGGCAGGCGGGGCCGCAGCGGCAACCACGCCGCCGCCCGCGACAGGCGCTTGAGGTGCTGCGGGTTGGCCGAATAGACTGGTCGCAGCAGGCTGCTGCGCCGCCGGCGCGCCGAAACCTGCCGTTTGGGTCGTGGGTGCGGTGCCGAAAGGGTTTGCCTGTGGCGCAGGGGCCGTGCCGAACGGATTGGCTTGTGGGGCTGCGCCCGCCGGGACGCCAAACTGGTTTTGCGGCTGCACGGCTGCAAACTGGGCATGGGCCTCTTGCTGCAGATAGGCAGGCGCCGGGATGCCGGCCGCCTGGCTGACGGCAACGACCGTCTGCACATGGGTGGTGGTCGCCGGGTTCAGCCCTTGGGTGGCCAGAAAAGTTGTGGTCGCCCCGCGCGTACCCGGCCCGTTGGAGCCATCAATGCCGCTACGGTAGAAACCCAGCCGTTGCAGCCCTTGCTGCAACAGCACAACTTCCTGCCGGTTCAGCTGACGGTTGGCGAGCACTGGCGCGGATTGGAAACCAGGGTTGGTCAGCGCCACGAATTGCCCGCGGGTCAGCTGACCTGTCCGGGGCTCCCCGCGAGAGGCCTGCCACTGGCCGATCGCGTTGCGGCTGTTTCTGCCCAGCACACCGTCGATGCTGCCGATGTTGTAGCCCAGCCCCGTAAGCGAGGATTGAATCTGGATGCGTTCTGCGCGGACGTATTGGCTGTTCAGCGTCGCAGGCGCAGGGGCGCGCTTGGGGGATGATTTGGCAACCCTCTTAACCTTGCGCTTCTTGGATTGCTGGTTGCGCGCGGCCTCGTTGATGATGACCCCGCCAATGACGCCCAGCAGGACGTCCTTCGCATCGGCGCGTGCGGCCTGCGGGACGGTAAATGTTAATGACGTCATTAATAATGCAGTTAGCGTTCTATTCTTCATGATAATCACCTCTGAAAAGACCCAAAGACCGCCACAGAGCAGCCCACCCATATCCAAAAGTAGTAGAAAGGACCGTAAGCGTCCAACAAAAACTAGGAATGGCGCCGTTTCAGGAAGCGTCCCTGTCCCCGTCAAAGCGTGCAATTCGCACGGCCGCTTTTGGCGGCGCGAAGTAAGCATTTGATAAGGCTATCATCGTGGCGATCAGGCCCAGTAATGTGGCAATGGCGACCGGCACGCCGTCCCCAAGCAGTCTTTCGGTCCAAGGCACCGGGATCAGGGTAGGTTGGCCGCCGACTCGGGTCAAAAGCAGGTTGGCATAGGCGGGCTCCGTAGTGGCCACCAGATCAAACCCTTCGCCACCCGCCACGAGGTCGGTCACAAACACCCGCGCCAGTGCGTTTGTGCGCCCCGGGCCTTCCTTCGGGCGCGCTGCATCCCCAGGCACGAACCAGGGCCTGTCGCCCAAGGCAAAGCTGATCCGGTCACCGGGAAACAGCCGCCCCTCCCCCACCAGATGGGACCGATCACGCCGCAGCCCAAGGTTCTGTTTGATCTCGTAGCGGCCATCCAGCAGCAGCAAACTGTCGGAGGCATCCGGCACGTCGCCAATGCTGACATAGCCCCGCAAAGGCAGCACCGTTCGCTCCCCAGCTACCCGGTACGGGATGTAGAGCAGGCTGTCAGGCGTCAGAACCCGGTCGCCCAATGTGACCACCGGAATTTTCATTTCGCCCCGCCGCTGCTCATTGGGCGCATTGTCAGGCGCTGGCAAGGCGTCGGGATTATGCTCCACCAGCACCTCGATCATATCGGCGGTATAGGCACGGAATGTCAGCCGGTAGCCCTCGGTCCAACGCAGCGTGGGGTAGTCGTCCTCGATCACGCCTTCATAAAGGCCCATTGCGCATCCCTGAACCTTCAGCTCCCTCTTGGGGGCATCGGTGCGAATGCAGGCCTCGATCCGCGGCACCTCCCATTCGGTGACGCCGTCGCTGACGGGATCAATGGTCAGAACCTCGGTCGTGGCGGTCACCGTAAAAGACTGCTGCCGGTCCGGCACGTAGTAGATCACCATGGCAATCAGAAGCAGCACGCCGAAAATACGCACGATCAGCCCACCACGCCCCCAAAGGAACCGGAAGCCGAACAGCCAGCGGGCAATCGCGCCGAACTTCTGTGCCGGAAGTGCTATAACCCTGACCCGATCAGAATCTTGGCAGACCGCGTGGCGGAGGGGCGGCCACGGTAAATGCGCTCATATTCGAATTTCAGCTCCCGCCCGGCGGGGTCATCGACCGCGTCAGTTGGGACCGCGACAATGCACCTGTAATTGAAGGCCAGCGCGTCGGGGTCCGTGAGCTTGTTGCAGGACGTGTCCAAAACCCCTTCGGCGGGTGAGCCGCCCAGATAGGTCCGTGCGTCCAGCTCATCGGCACGCGCGATATTCATGTTCAACACAAGCTGCGCCAGCCCCGGCCCCATGGATACCGGCTCAGCCAGCTCATTCCAGTAATTCGCCACGAATGAACCGCCGGTAGGGTTAAGATTGTCCCCGATGCAAGGCCCCTGCTCGATCGAGACGCCGCTGTTTTCGGGGGTCACTTGCGTGGGGATCGGGCTTGCGGGCGCGAAGCGCAGACTGGCCCGCTCCCTTTGCGACATTTGCGGCACTTCGAATTCGACCATGGCGCTATAGTCGCCGGACATGGAGGTCACCCGCGCGCAGATTAACTTGCCCGACCATTGCATGGGAAGCACCGTGCGCAGCTCTGGCTGTTCGGGCGTGGGCATTTCCTGACCTGCAAAATGCAGGCCACGCAGCCAGCTGGGTTTGGAGATCAAAGTGCGGTCCAGCTCGGACTCGCCTCGGATGGTGCCATCAAGCTCAATCTCTGCCATGGCACCCTGCCCGGCCAGCATCACCGCGGAAATAAAAATTGACAGCCGCATGGGGCCTCGCTTCAACTAATCATCTATTACATCCCAAACGATAGGCCAATCAGGTGCTTCTGCGAAAGCTATTTATCTTGTTCTGGTTCGCGCTGCCTGCGGCGGCGGCCGATGTTGCGTTGGTCGATGACGAGCTGGGACAAGCCGTTTTGTTCAAGAACCGGGGGCTGTGCTATGCGGTGCTGCCTAATCACGTCTCTGCTGACCGCAACCGCATCGCGCTGTCTGTGCCCAACCCGGCGGAGGTTGGCGGCGCGGAGATTTTCTGGCGCGACCCGGAGAATGACGTGGCACTGGCCTATGTGGAAGGGGAGCTGGCGCAGCGCTGCCAGATCGAGTTCACCACCATGCGCCGCGACCTGTCGGACCTGCTGCAAACCGCAGAAGCCGGGATGGTAAAAAGCGTGCATTTCGGCGGTGCGTTTTTTGACCGGATCGGGGTCAATCTTGTGGATGTGGATGAGAATTTTGTCAGTATCAAAACCTCTGACGCAGGCATTGATGCCGACGTGATGCAAGGGCTGTCGGGGGCCATGCTATCAGTGCGCGGCACGTTGACGGGCATTGCCATCGACGCCAGCAGCACCGGGGAGGCGCGGTTCCTGCGCATGGACCGCATCGCCACCATGATCGGGCGCAACCTCAGCGACGACCACCCCAGCACGCGGGAGATCGCGACGCCTGAGGCAGGGCTGGGCTTTCGCGTCACCGGCTTTGAAAGCGGCGACAAGGCGGGCGTTATCGCGCTGGAGCCGGGCAGCTTGTCGGCCCCATGGGTCGCCGATTGGACGGGTAAGTCCATCGCCTTTGAGATCACGCTGTCCAATGACGCGCTGGTGCCGATCAAGCAGATCAGGATGCGCAGCCTGCTGTCTAAGGAGACAACCTCCCCCCGCCGCGTCGCGGTCGAGATTGATCGCGGCATGCCCGGCAATGCCTATTGGACCAAGCTCGCCACCCCGGACATGTCGCCCACCGGCGTGTTTGAAGCGCCAACAGGCGGCACCGTGGGGCGCCGGTTGCGGCTTCGCATCATGGATGTGTGGCAGCCCGACCGGCCTGTGCGCATCGACGGACTGCGGATCGAATAGCCGCTATTCCTTGAGGTCGATCTGAACCTGCACCACCTCGGAACCCGCATGCGTCAGCGTCCCCCGCAGCACGCCGTCATTGCCCAGATTGGTCGTTAGATTGATCTGATTGGTGTAGTTGCCGGGGTAATAGGGGTTGAATTGCAGCGTCGTGCCTACCTGACGGAAGACGCAATGTTTCTCATTCCCCCAGCAAGCGTCATTAACCACGTCCGACGCTTTCACCAGCAACTCCCCGCGTTTGTTGATGAAGGTCCCGCCGCTTTTCAGCACCCAATCCCCGATCTTCTCATAGGTCTCGCCGGTGCCGGCCAATTGGATGCGCAGCGTCGCCCCGCTATCCAGAATAGCTTTAATCGCCGCCTCCCGCATCACCGGGTTGGTCGAAAACAGCGCGTGTTCCTTCGCGATGCGCTGCAAGGCGGGATCTTTCAGCTTCAGCATCTGCTGGACAAGCGCGTATTGCAGCCGCTGGTCGGGGTTTTGCAGCGCTTGCTGGTACTTCTCGATATCGCCAACCGAGCCTTGGGCGGCGGACATCACTTCCTCAAAAGTCTGGCCGGTGGCGGCGCTGGTGAACAGGGCCGCAACGGCGCTTAACAAAGCCAATCTACACATCAACATCTTCCCCTAAATAGTCCCTTGGGGAAATCTTGCCTCAGCAATGGCGCGTTAGGCAAGGCCGTCATCGGTCCCTCTGCCCTACCGCACGTGGATTTTACCGGGCTACGACGCCTTGCCCGGAAGCTTTAGCCCCGCGTTGCGTGCGTAGACCTTGGCCACGGCGGCGTCATCTTCCCCGCCCAGCCCCATGCCTGCGGCCGCCACGAATTGCTGCAACGCCACCGCCGTGATGGGCGCGCTGAACTGGGCGGATTTGGCGATGTCGAGCACGATGCCCAAATCCTTGGGCCAAATGTTGACCGAGCTAAGTGGCGTGTAGTCGCCATCTACGATATGCGGCGCGCGGTTTTCGAGCATCCAGCTGGAGCCTGCGCATTTGCTGATGACCTCCACAAATTTCTCCGGCGCGACACCTTGGGTCATGCCAAATGTCAGCGCCTCGGCCATGGTCGCAATATGCACGCCCGCCAATAGCTGGTTAACCGCCTTCATCGCGGACCCCGCCCCGGCGCTGTCGCCCAAGGTGAACACCGTCTCGGCCGCGGCATCCAGCACCGGCTTGGCCGCCACAAACGCCTTGTCGCTGCCTGAGGCCATCACCGAAAGCTGGCCGCTGGCCGCCTTCGCCGCCCCTCCCGAGATCGGGGCATCAAGGTATAGCACGCCATGCGCGGCGCAGCGGGCCTCCATATCGCGGGCAAAATCGGGGGGTACCGTTGCGCATGCCAGAACCACCCCGCCGGGTTTCAGAAGCGAAACGATCCCATCAGGGCCAAAAAGCACATTCTCCGTCTGCGCGGCGTTCAGGACCACGACAACGACCGCATCAAGCGTGCCTGCCACCTCACCAACCGCTCCTGCGGCACCACTTTCGTTCGGAAGCGGTCAACCTGCGCCGGTACGACGTCAAACCCATGGGTGACGTGGCCCGCACGCAGAACCGATGCGGCAATTCCGTAGCCCATGGCCCCCAATCCGAAAACGGCGATATTGCTCATGATCTCAGTCTCCTAGCTCTGTTGGTCGACGATAGTGTGGTGCAGCCTTGGCCCGGAAAATAGCACGTCAAGGCCTGCATGAAACAGAGGGCTGACCGTTGGACAGGTTCTCCGCCAAGGCGTCTCAACCGTGTCAGCGCCCAAAAGGCCCTGCATGCCAGGCGGCACTGCAGCGTTTGCTGGCAGTTCAAAAGAACGCCTCTGACAACATTTTGGCGCCGCTGATGCCAAGGAACACCGCGAAAGCAAAACGCAGGTGACGCGGGTTCAGGCGATGCGCAATCTTCACGCCAAGAGGCGCAAAAATAAACGTCGCAATCGAGATAATGACTGCGGCAGGCAGGTTCACATAACCGATGGAATAGGGCAGCAGTCCGGGGATGTCCTGCCCGGCCAGCACGTACCCCAGAACACCCGGCACCGCGATCATCAGCCCGAACAATGCTGCTGTTCCCACCGCGCGGTGCACCGGGAAGGAAAGCAGCGTCATCACCGGCACTGATAAAGTGCCGCCGCCAATGCCCATCATCGCCGAGAAGACCCCGATGGGCCCCGCGATAACCGCCCGAGATACGACGCCCGCAGGCGGGCTTTCGGCAAGGGAAAAAGGCTTGGGGTTCAGCATATTCAGCACAACGATCAGCGCGATCAGACCGAAGACGCCCGACAGCATGGCAGCATCGACATTGGCAGCCAGCACGCCACCCAAAAGCGCGCCTGCCACGATGAACGGTGCCCAGGCCCGGAACATTTCAAGGTCAATCGAGCCCTTTCTGTGATGCGCGCGAGCAGATGAAATCGACGTTGGGATGATCGTAAAAAGCGACGTTGCCACCGCGAAGTGAATCGCGGCATCGGCACCTACATCCAGAAAACCGACCTCGGTCAGCCAATAGAGTACCGGCACAATGACGATCCCGCCACCGACCCCCAGAAGGCCCGCCAGCGTGCCGGCAACAGCGCCCACGGCCAGCAGAATTGGGGCAATCAGCAGCCAGGTTGCGGGGTCGTCCATACCTGTTTCCTTGTCCAAAGCGGGCGTCAGATGAGCAGGGTTAACGCCACAATGACAGGCAGCGCAAGCGCCGGGGCGCTAGACTGGTTCCCCGTTCCTCACCGCCGCCTCGACCGCCGCGATATCCTCCGCACCTAGTCCGTAATCGAGCGCCGCGGTCTCAGCCGAGATATAACCAAGCGCCAGATCCCTCATGACCTGTGCTTTTGGCCGCTCCGCCGCATCGCCGTAGCCCGCGCCGCCGGGGAAGGCCATCACGACTCGGCGGCCATGCGGGACGAACTGCTTGCCCTTGCCGCGCATCGCGTCCCCGTCGTCCCGAATGATCGTGGTGGGCGCACCGCCCCTGCCGCCGCGCCGCCCCCTTGCGGGATGGTCAACGCGGTCAAACATCGCCTGAATGTCGAACTCGTGACCCTCCTGCGCGCCGACCTCCATATATTGGCCCAAACCGCCGCGGGTCTTGCCCGCACCGCCCGAATCCGGGCGTAGTTCCTTCCGCCAGATGATGACGGGGCCTGCATGTTCAGTGGCCTCGATCGGCATCGTCATCACGCCAGACGGGAAGGCGGTAGCGTTCAGCCCGTCATACATTGGACGTGCGCCGGAGCCCCCGGAATTGAAGGTCAGCACCTCCGACCGCCTGGCATCGGCGGGAGCCGCCGCATCGGTGCGGGGACGCAGCGACACCTGGAAGTTGCATAGGCACCCTGCCCCCTCGGCCGGGACCAGCCCCGGCACCAGCTTGTCAAAGGCGTCATAGACCGCGTCCGGCACGAAATGGCCCACGATATGGCGCAAGGCCACGGGCGCGGGATGCAGCGCGTTGACGATGGTGTTCTCGGGCGCGGTGACCTCGAACGGCGCGAGAGAGGCCGCGTTATTGGGTATCTCCGCCGCGATGGCCACTTTCAGCGCATAGCAGGCATAGGCCTTGGTGTAGACCAGCGGGCAGTTGATGCCTTTCTTGTCCACCCCCGATGTGCCGGTGAAATCGGTGACAATGCGGTCGGCCTCGATGCGGACGGACACTTTGAGGGTGATCGGCGCATCGAACCCGTCCATCGTCATCGACCCGTCGGCCGAACTGCGGGGCAGCGCCGCGATCCGTTCAAGCGTTGCCCGGCGGGAGTTCTCAAGGATGAAATTCGCCACGTCGTCCAGATGGTCGAGCGCGAATTCCTCCATCATATCGACCAGCCGCCGATGCCCGATTTCGTTGCAGGTCGCCAGCGCGTAGATGTCGCCGATCAGCTGATCAGGCTCGCGCACATTGCCGCGAATGATGCGGGTCAGCGTCTCGTCAACCTCGCCTTGCACGGCGAATTTCATGATCGGGATGTAGAGCCCTTCCTCGTAGACGCTTTGTGCATCCGCCCCGAACCCGCGCCCGCCTATGTCGACAATATGCGCCGTGCAGGCAAAAAACCCCACCAGCACCCCCTTGTGAAAGGAGGGCGTGACCATAGTGATGTCATGCAGGTGGCCGGTCCCCTCCCACGGGTCGTTGGTGATGTAGATGTCACCTTCCAGAATGTTCTGCCGCCCGATGCGCCGGATGAAATGCGCCACCGCGTCGGCCATCGCGTTGACATGGCCCGGCGTGCCGGTGACGGCCTGCGCGAGCATCTGGCCCTGCGTGTCATAGACGCCTGCAGACAAATCGCCCGCTTCCCGCACGGAGGTCGAAAATGCGGTGCGCACCAGTGCCTGCGCCTGTTCCTCTACGACGGAGATCAGGCGGTTCCACATCACCTGATAGGCCACGGTCGAATGCTGCTGGCTCATGACGCGGCTCCTTTCGCGGTGATGTCGATGCAGCCATCCGGCTGACGCAAAGCCGTGCGGCTGGCGGGGATGATGATCGTGGTCTCGGCTTCGGTAATCGCGGCAGGCCCCTGCGCGTGCTGCCCGTCTTGCATGGCATCCCGATCAATGACCTGCGCGCCCAGATAGCTGCCGCGAACCGGGTCAAACACCTGCCGCGTGCCGACATGTGCGGCCTCACCGCCCATGGGCACCCTCGCGACGCGGCGCACCGTTTCTGAGGGGGTGTTGGCGTTAACCGACCAGACGGTGATCTCGATATCCATGCCTACAACGGGCCTGCCAAACAGTTTGGCGTAATCTTCCTCGAACCGCGCGGCGAAAGTCGCCGCGTCCGGGGCAGTCGCCTGCGCCTCGTTTAATGCCACGGGGATTTCCCAGCCTTGGCCAGAATAGCGCATGTAGGCCTTGTATTCCGAAAGTATCGGGCTTTCGGCGTCGCAGCTGCGCACAAACCCCTCGGCCTCGGCTTTTAGCTCTGCCAATAGCGCGGTGATCACATCAGGGTCAAAATCGCTGAGTTGCATGTAGACGGAGCGGTTTGCCTCGAAACTGAAAGGCGCGCGCAGAAAGCCGATGGCGGAGCCGACGCCCGCGCCGGGCGGCACCAGCAGCCGGTCAACGCCCAGCTTCTCGCACAGGCGACCGGCATGTAACGGGGCCGCGCCGCCGAAGGCAATCATGGTGTATTCGGACAGGTCTTCGCCATTTTCCACCGCATGGACGCGGGCAGCGTTGGCCATGTTCTCGTCCACCACCTCGGCCACGCCAAACGCGGCCTCTTGTGGGTCCATCGCAAGTTTGTCGCCAATATGCACCGCCAGGGCCTTCTTGGACTGGTCGGGATGCAGCTTGATGGACCCGCCCGCAAAATTATCAGGGTCCAGCTTGCCAAGGACGAGGTCCGCGTCGGTGACGCCCGGACGCTCCCCCCCGCGGCCATAGCAGGCGGGTCCAGGCTCAGACCCCGCGCTTTCCGGGCCGACCCGGATTTGCCGCATTGCGTCAACATGCGCCAGCGAACCGCCGCCCGCGCCAATTTCCACCATATCAATCACCGGGATCGAGATCGGCATGCCCGACCCTTTCTTGAACCGGTAGGTGCGCGCCACCTCGAATACCCGCGCGGTTTTGGGGGTCTGGTTCTTGATCAGGCAGATTTTGGCCGTGGTGCCGCCCATGTCAAAACTCAGCACTTTGTCTAATCCGTATCGCGCGGCGATATGGGCTGCGAACACCGCGCCGCCCGCCGGTCCGGATTCAACCAACCGCACCGGGAAGTCGGCCGCGTTCTGGATGGAGATGATGCCGCCGCCCGAATGCATCAGAAAAATGCGGCCGTCGGTGCCTTCGGCTTTCAACCGCGCTTCCAACCGCCCCAGGTAAGAGGCCATGAGCGGCTTGATATAGGCGTTGGCCACGACCGTGTTGAACCGCTCATATTCGCGCATCTGTGGGCTGACCTCTGACGAGATCGAGACGAAGATATCCGGCAGTCGCTCCAGCAGCACCTCGCGCACCAGTCGTTCATGGGCGGGGTTGAGGTAGCTGTGGATCAACCCGATGGCCACGCTGTCGAACCCGGCCTCCGCGATGCGGTCCACAACGGCCTCGATATCTGCGCGGTCGAGCCTCACAAGAATTTTCCCCTTCGCATCCACCCGACCTGGCACGGTGAAGCGCATGTGGCGCGGCAACAGCGGCTCCGGCAGGTTAAGGTTCAGATCATATTGCTCGAACCGGCTTTCAGTGCGCATCTCGATCACGTCGCGGAAGCCTTCGGTGGTGATCAACGCGGTCTTTGCCCCGCGCCGCTCAATCAGCGCGTTGGTGGCCAGCGTGGTGCCGTGAATGATCTGCCCGATCTGCGACGGCGACACGCCCGCCTTGGTGCAGACCCGGTGCATTCCGTCAATGATCGCGTCCTCGGGGGCGGCATAGGTTGTCAGCACCTTGGTGGAAAAGAGCGCATCACCTTTCTCCAACACAACATCGGTAAAGGTGCCGCCGATATCGACACCAAGCCGGATCATTGAGGAAGTCATGAAAGCGCCCCTTGCGTAGCTTCTGCGCCGGCCATCAAGTCAGAGGTGCAGGCCGTAATCAATTCGATTGCGACCCGGGTGGCAAAAATTGTGCGCACTGAAGCGATTGGTCGGACCAGATGCCCCAGTCATTGACCCCCTGCGCACGGGCATGCCGGTCAATCCCGACAAAAACAATCAGAGCTATAATTCCAGATTTTTCCGCGTTAAACCGTCGGACGGATAAGAATGGCACGGGCTGCACGGCGCATGGACAGAAAGGTCATCTCGGGAACCGCGTTGCTGGTGGCGGCCATCTGCCTGCTGCCACTGGTGGGCGTCCTGGCGGCTGCGATGTTAGGCAGTTTCGACACGCTCGCGCAGCTGGCAGAAACGGTTTTGTGGCGCTACACCTGGACCACGCTGGTGCTGGTGGTCTGCGTGGCGACCGTGGCCACGATTGTCGGCACCGTCACGGCCTGGCTGGTCGTCGCGACCGAGTTCCGGTGCCGCCGGGTTTTCGAAGTTGCGCTGGTTGTGCCGCTGGCCTTCCCGGCCTACGTGCTGGCCTACGCCTACACGGACGTGCTGGACCATCCCGGCATTGTGCAGACCACGCTGCGCAACGTCATGAACTGGGGGCCGCGCGACTACTGGTTTCCTGAGATCAGGTCCTTGGGCGGCGCGGTTGGGATGCTGGCGCTGGTCCTTTACCCTTACGTCTATCTGATGGCCCGCGCGGCCTTTCGGATGCAGGCGGCGACGCCGTTCTACGCAGCCCGCTCGCTTGGGGTGGCGCCGGTGCGGGCGTTCCTGACCGTGTCCCTGCCCATGGCGCGGCCAGCGATTGCGGCGGGGGCGTTACTGGTTGTGATGGAGACGATCGCCGATTTCGGCACCGTCGCCCATTTCAGCGTGCAGACCTTTGCCACGGGGATCTACACAAGCTGGTTCGGCCTGGGCGACCGCGGGGCGGCGGCGCAGCTTGCGGTTGGGCTGCTGGCCTTCGCCCTGCTGATCGCGGCGTTGGAATATATCAACCGGGGCAACGCGGCTTTTGCAACAAAGGGCAGACAGGAGGCATTCGTGCGGTTCCCGCTATCGGGGGGCAAAGCGCTGTCCGCGCAGATCGCCTGCCTGCTGCCGGTACTGCTGGGAGTGATTGTGCCGACGATCACGCTGATCCTGATGGGCCTGCGGTCGGAGCAACAGATTTTCAGCCCCCGCTATCTGGGCTTTATCCAGAACTCCCTGACTTTGGCCGGCATCGCGGCCCTGGTGACGGTCGGGGCGGCCGTGCTGCTGGGCACCTTTAACCGGGTCCTGTCGGGCAAAACAGCGCTGACCACGCTTTTCATCGGACGGCTGGGTTACGCCGTACCCGGTGGGGTCATTGCTGTGGGGCTACTGGTGCCGTTCGCCCGGTTTGACAATTGGCTTGATGACCGGATGGAGGCCTGGTTCGACATCTCGACAGGACTGCTGATATCGGGGTCCATCTGGCTGCTCGTAGCCGCCTACATGATCCGCTTTCTGGCCGCCGCTATCGGCGCATATGACAGCGGCTTGGCGACGGTGACGCAGAATATCGACGCGGCCTCCCGCGTTCTTGGGCGGTCGGCCTGGGGGACGGTGCGCAGCATCCATATGCCGATCTTGCGCAGCAGCATCCTGACCGCCCTGCTGATCGTCTTTGTCGATACCGTCAAAGAGCTACCCGCGACGCTGATCCTGCGCCCGTTCAACCATGACACGCTGGCGGTGCAAGCGTTTCGGCTGGCATCAGACGAGCGGTTGGAGGGGGCAGCGGTGCCGAGCCTCATGATCGCCGCGATTGGCCTATTGCCAGTTATTCTGCTCTGCGGCCAAATTAGCGACTGGCGGACCACGCGCCACACATGAAAAGGCGCACCGATCCGGCGCGCGTTTGGGTCAATTTATGGTGCGGCTTTACTTCCAACCGGCTCCGTTCAGGATGTTCTGAGCCGCGCCAATATTGTCCGCGATATCACTCAGCGGGATCGCATCCGGGCGGAAAATGCCCAACTTGGCGACGGAGGGCGCAAGCCCGATGCCCGGAACAGCGGGATATTCGTCATTCCCGGCGGAGAAATATTGCTGCGCCTGCTCTGACGCCAGATACTCCAAGAATTTGACGGCGTTCTCCTTGTTGGGCGCATGCGCGGCCACGCCGCCGCCCGAGATATTCATATGCGCGCCAATATCGTCCTGATTGGGGAATACCCAGCCGATCTGGTCAATGCTGTCGGACAGGCCCGAGACGTCCCGGCGCAAGGCGCGGGCAAAGTAATAGGTGTTGGACATCACCACGTCACACTCCCCCGACACAATGCCGCGCAGCTGGTCGGTATCGCCGCCCTGCGGGTCGCGGGCGAAGTTGGCAACGACGGCTTTCGCCCAGTCGCTGGTCGCTTCCTCACCCAGATGCGCGGTCAAGGCGGCGGTGATGTTCTGGGTGTAGACGTTGGAGGACGAGCGGATGCAGACTTGGCCCGCAAATTCAGGCTTGGCCAGGTCCTGATAGGTTTTTGGCGGGTTCGGCACATCGTTCTTGTCATAGAACAGGATGCGGGCCCGTTGGGAGAAGGCGAACCACTGATTGTCCTCGTCCTGCAGGTAGGCGGGGATCGCGGCTTCCAAAACTGGGCTCTCGATGGATTGCAGCAGCCCCAGTTCCTTGGCGCGGGTGATGCGTACCGTGTCGACTGTCAGGAAGACGTCCACAGGGGAGTTGTCGCCCTCCGCCTCCATCCGCGCGATCAACTCGTCAGCGTTGCCCTCGATACGGTTGATGGTGATCCCCGTCGCGTCCGTGAAATCGGAATAAAGGCGTTCATCCGTGTCGTAGTGGCGCGAGGAGTAGAGGTTGACCTCTCCGGCGGCATAGGCGGCCCCTCCGGTTCCGGCCAACGTGAGGGCGATAATTGACGTCCTGGCGATCATCCCGATCTCCTTTGAATCTGTATCCGACTGTTTTTGTCAATTACAGGTCTGAGCGCATAGATCAAGCCTATCCGACAAAAATAGTCAGACAATTATGCGCACCGCGAAATCTGCCCTTTGATTGACCAATCTGGCGGCAGATCAGGTGTGGAGATCACATATCAGCGGTTCGGCAGCACCTGGACTAGCGACGCGCATACATGCGCTTCTTGCGGGCCCGGATGCGGTCCGTGGCAGCGCGGCTGCCATCATGAAAGCTGCCAAACCAGCGGTCCATCGGGATCTCTTCGAAGCCGTAATTACAATCGAAATACCGGTGGCGCAGCTTATGATGGATGGAGCCCGCCTTGATCGCCTGCTTGCCGCGTACCACTAGCTTGTCAAGACCCGAATGCGAATAGATCGCGCCAAGGTTCAACGTGAACATATAAAAAATCACATGGTTCAGATGGGACGGCAAAACGAAGTAGATCAGGATGCCAGAATAATACAGCACATGTTCGACCGGGTGCATGGCCAGGCAGGACCACGTGCCGACATTGACGTTGCGGTGATACAGATGGTGCACCTTCCTGAACAGCCACGGGGTATGGATCAGGCGATGTATCCAATAGAAATGGAATGACTGCCAGAACCTGATGACAAAGAAGAACAGAATGAACCAGCTCGGCGCAGCGCTGATCGTATCTAGTGAGCGGACCCAGCCATTGGCGGCCAGCCAGATTAATGCGGTCCTGGGCTTCGGTGGCAGATCAAAAACCGGCGACATGGAAATTGGCTAGGCCGGGTGAAAATTCCATTCCCGCGATTGGCCGGCGGGTCGATGTTCCGCGGTCGCTTCGTCGGCCTATGTCGCTGCCTGTGATTTCACCAGTTCCCCCACAGAGCAGGCTCAGGACTCCGACGCGACCGAAACAATCCCCCATTGCTTCTTGACGTGGTTCTGGACCGTCCAGACGGGCTGCAGACCGTTATCCATGACAAAGCCGTCGCCTGCCTTCACATTGAACTCCTTCCCGTCCTGAGTACGGATCGTCGCCGCCCCCTCCAGGATGTAGCAATACTCGATCTGGTCGTTTTGCGGACCATGAAAGACGCCCGCTGTGCTCTGCCACACTCCTGCGCGCACGGCATCATCGGCGCCTTTGAAGTGGACCCAGACCGTATGTTCAGGGTTGCCCGAAATGGTGTTCGCACTGGTGTCTTGGCGGATAGCAGGCGGAGCGCCATCTGCGAATTTCGTCAGGGTGGTCATGGTCTTCTCCTGAATTTCAAGCAACATGCGCCCCGAATGATGGCGGCGATGTCAGATCTTGTTTGTCATAGTCTCGAACCGGTCGCGCAAGGTCATGGCGGGGGCCGCCAGCGGGATCAGGCGTCTGGCGATTCCGTGGAAAGGGACCGGCGTCACGGGAAGCACCGGGAACGGCAGCTCACCGGCCGGGGTGCCAAGCAACCTGGTCGAGAGGGTGCGCCCCATGACAGAGGTCATCGCGATACCACGCCCACTGAAGCCGAGGCCCGCCAATACCCCAGGCGCGGGTTCATGCAGATGAGGCATCATTTCCGGCGTCACGGCGATGCAGCCGGCCCATTTTCGTTCAATGGGGATGTCGGCAATTTGCGGGAAAACCGTCTGCAACCCGCGCTTCACGCGCCGGTATCCCCCCAGATCATCGACCCGCTCGCTGCTGCCGACGCAGCCGAAAATCAGCCGGCCATCCCGGTCGTATCGGGCAAAATAGATCGCAAGCCGGGAGTCCGATATCGTGACCTTGCCCGGCAGAACCTCGCGTTGCTGCGCTTCTGACAAGGGCTGTGTGGCAAGCGCGATGCTGAAAAGGCCGTGAAACGTCTTCTCAAGATTTGGCCAGATGCCCTTGCTGTAGCCGTTGGTCGTCAGAACGACGTTCTCGGCGGTGATATGGCCTTTGCCGGACGCGGCGCGCCATTTGCCATCTACCCGCTCAAGCTTCGTGACTGGCGTTCTTTCAAAGGCGTGCGCACCAAGCGCAATGGCCGCCCGCGCATAGCCCCGCGTCAGCGACAGCGGCTGCACATGTCCGCCTGCCGCGTGGCGCAGGGCGAACCCATAGGCCGGTGATCCGCTCGCCTCCCGGACGGCGTCGCCTTCCAGTTCCTGAATGTCGAG
>CALHHY010000081.1 GCA_938030665.1 uncultured Litoreibacter sp.
CGAGGCCGACCATAACTGCCGAGACTGAGACGCGATTGTTCTTTGATGTGAGCCAGCGTGACCAGATCAGACCGCTGTCGGCGGCTGGCTGGGCGGCTGCGGAATGCACGTAATCCACGTGTGCTGACCCCAACAACGCCACACAAGCGGTTGGTTGGGAAGTCGGCTATGTTCTTTGACAAACCTAAATCTCATTGCTTTAGGCCCGCAAAGAACTGCCCTCTCGGCAGATTACTACGTAATCGCCTGCCGGGTAATAGGTGGCCTTTTTTAAGATTTCCCTCTCCTCCTTGAGAAGACGGTTCTCGCGTCGAAGCCGGTCATTCTCCTTGGCGAGGTCCAAATCCTCTTTCGATACCACATCCGTATCTCGATGTGCTGTGATCCATTTGTTCAGTGTCGACATCCCGACGCCCACCTTCTCGGGACATTGCTGCGCAATGCCCTGTCAGGCAATGGATCATCAGCAACCTGCTTGCGCCCCTCTCATCGAAACTGCGTTTCGACTGCCAGGCAATGGTCAGCCCACTGGTTAACGCGATGCGCACCGCATCTTTGCGGAATTCGTCCGTCCGTTTCTGTCCCATAGTTAATCTCCTTTGGTGCAGTAAATGCTGTCAAAGGAGCGGCATCAAACCGCGACAGGTCCAGATCAACTACGAAAGGACTGCCGCTGAGGGGCTGGAATCTCTAAGCCCGTAATCGTCCACGAAGCCGGGGGAACTCCAGTCAGAAGGCTGAAGAAGGAGTTGGCTCGGGTTACGGAGGGACATGTGCTTGCTAACGAACAATAAACTCTGCGTGCATTGCTCCCGCGGCCTTAATACTCTTTAGGATATCGATCATATCCAAAGGTGGCACTCCAAGCGCATTCAAGCCTTTAACAACTTCCGAAAGAGAAGTGGCTTCAGGTACCTCTGCAAACCCATTTCCTATTTCCTGCTCAATTTGAATACTTGTCCTGGGTACAACGATAGTTTCCCCATCACTAAAGGGGCTTGGCTGAATGGCAATTGGACTTTCTTCAATCGTAAGAGTTAGATTCCCCTGGGCAACTGCAACAGGGGATATCGTTACACTATTCCCAAGAACGATCGTTCCAGATCTCTGATCGACTACTACTCGAGCTGCTGTTTGAGGTGAAACTGAGAGTTGCTCAATGGAGCTTAGGGCATGTGCAGGTGAAGTAGAATTTGATAGTTGAAGGTTCAAAATGACTGTACCTGAGTCAATCATTCTCGCTACCGTTGTCCTGTAGAACTCATTGATTACACGTTCAATTTGAGCGGCTGTTGAAAAATCCGGATCCCTGAGAGCAAGAACAATTTCTGAAAGACTTGAGAGGTCGAAATCCACCTCTCTTTCGATACGTGCTCCTGAAACGATGGTTCCCGTTGTCGGTACCCCGTGGACGATACGGCCGGCATCACCGTCAGCAGAGATACCTCCGGCGATGATGGACCCTTGTGCTACCGCGTAGGTGTGGCCATCTGCGCCGCTTAAGGGTGTCATGATGAGCGTTCCGCCTAAGAGACTTTTTGCATCGCCTATAGCGGATACCGTCGCATCAAGGCGGCCGCCTGCCCTTGCAAATGGTGGGAGAACCGCGGTTACTATAACTGCCGCAACATTGCGTGGCCTGAATTGTTCGCCGGATACGTTTATGCCAAACCTCTCCAGAACGGACGACAGTAACTCTTCCGTGAAAGGCGAATTTCGAATACCGTCACCGGTTCCATCTAAGCCAACAACAAGCCCATATCCGACAAGATCATTTCCACGTACGCCGCCAAAATCAACAAGATCTTTCAGACGAACTTCTGCTGATGATGCTGGGAAGCAAATCACCATAGCTATGGTGAACATCAGGCACAGATCACGTAAAATCATCGTATGAAGTTTGCAAAATTTAATTGGGAGGTCTTAGAGATTACTAAGTAGTACCTCTCTAGTTGGCTTTGGATTTCTTCTAGGCGGGTGGCAGTAGAAAATAAATCAACATTACTAATCTCGTTTCTACTTTTTGATAAGAAATAAGAATCAGACTGGTTTTCCGCAACTGCTTCCTTTATGCGTCCTTGCTCTAAGCCAATTCCTGCGTGAAGCAAAGTTAAACTTTTTTGCGAAGCAATTAAGTTATGCGAGTTAGCTTCAATTATGAGCTCTTCTTGTGTGCGATCGCCCGGAAAAGTACCTTCTCCCACGAGCGAATAAACCGCCAGGTCTCGCAGAACGCTACGTATCGAACCGTTCGCTGCCGTGGTTCCTCCGGCGCTGGATACTGTTGAAGATAGCTTTACTGATTCAGCCTTTATATCTCCCCCAGTATAGGCAATGGTATCAAAGCCTTCCCCCTCATCTAGAAAAAAGCTATCAACCACAGCCATGAACGTAGCTGCGTCTGAAATGCCGGCAACCTCAATACGTAAGGATTCGAGAATTTCTGCCGCATCCAACAGCGGTGGCGTAGTACTATTCTGACCAGAAAAAACGAACTGACCTCCGACGCTTGTCTGAAGCGCTGTAACGACGTCAGAAAACTTCTGCGAACTGGCGTTAATGACTGGGGTTAGTACGCCTTCTCCACCAGATAGTCCAGCTATCGCTTGAGGTCCTAAGCCTTCTATTGAACTATTAATCTTTGTAAGTACGGTATCTATAACACTAAAATTTTGTTCTGCTTGGCGCGAATTTTCTTCGTAAGACGCAACTAGTCTAATCTTTCGATCAATTGAGGCTATAGCGCTATTGTTTCCTAGAAGAGAAGCCGAAATATCTGACTTTTTTCCTGTCCCCACCTCTGTGGTCAGTTGGATGAGTTCAGAACGAATATTACTATTCACTCGTTTAGCGATAATAGTCTGATGCAGATCACCAAGTGAAGTTATCATGGCCTATATCCTTAAGAGAGATTGAAGCATTTCGTCGATCGCTTCAATCAGTTTTGCATTGGCGGCATAGGATTGCTCGATCGCAAGCAGGTTCTGCAGTTCTTGATCAGTATCGACTCCGAAAACGCCTTCAGCTTCAAGCAGGCTGCCGATCTTGGCTTCATTGAAAGCCAGAGACGCTTCAGAAGATATTCTTGCTGAGGACAAGGATGACGTAAGGCTCGTAGCGCTTGAAAAAATGGACATATCCGAGGCGGGAGTTCCGTCCGGTTCGGTTCCACTGAAGACATTAGTAAGCGAGGTTAGAACATCCTGAAACCCAACTGGCATAGGTGTAGTTGAATTTACTCCGTCGCGGATACGGGTGATGTCACCTCCCTTGTTAGGATCTACAGATGGATTGACTAATATGCGGCTCGCTAGACCTATCTCGTCAACGGGATCAAATGCGTTTCCCGCATCGGAGAATAGTCCGGGTCCAGTAGTTATTGATGAGTCTACTTGCGGATCTGTGACAAGCTCGATGAGTTTAGCTGCAAAGCCATCCAGCTCCTGCTGAGTTTCCGGGCCTATGTGGTCTCGTATCATAAAGTTGGCATCAAGTGAACCACCGGCGATCACATCGGATACGGAGCCTGCTGAGCTGGATGCACCTTCAAGGGTCAAGCCGGATAAGGCTCCACTTGCCAGTGTCATCTCGGAGGTGATGATCGGTGTGGTCCGGAAAGAGAATTTTGCAGCACCATCGGCTACCAGCAGTGTTCCATTCGGGCTGGCGAGCGCGACACGACCAAACTCTTTGGGTATTTCTCTAATTGGAATGAGGTCACTGATGGCATCAATTTGTCTTTGGCGTTCATCCTGCAGTCCCGAGATGTTACCACCGGATACAGCGATAGCCTGGATCCTATTGTTTAAATCATCGACTGCGGAGAGCGATGCGTTAATTGTGTCCACTTGGAACGAGATTTCTTGATCCGCTGCTTGCCGTTGTTTCTGAATTTCCCGCGAAGAAGAGTTTAGAGTGTCTGCAAGCTGATTGGCGGCACGCAGGACATTGGCTAACTGGATTTCATCAGAAGGATTGGCCGCTGCGCTAACGAGGCTTGCTTCCAAGTTTGTGAGGCGGCTGGTCAATGAGCCTTCGGAGGTTGGGTCGGCGAGCACACGTTCAATCGTTTGATAGAACCCTAGTTCTTTCTGGACGAAGCCAAGATCAGATTCAGATAACCTCCTGTCGTTGGTCACAGTGTGGTTCATGATCCGTTCAATGCTGGCAACGGTTACGCCACCACCCTGACCACCTACAGAACTTGATGCCAGCCGGATTTCGCGCCTGGCATATCCTTCGGTTAGCGCATTTGCGACGTTACTAGAAACCACCTCAGCGGATCGCGTTGCTGCGGTAAGGCCAGAGGTCGCATTGTTGAGGGCAGCAGATAAGCTCATTACGATTTACCCGATCTAGGCGTTAACGTTTAATATTGGTGGTTTCTTGCAGCATCTCATCGACGGTTTGGATGACCTTGGCGTTCGAGGAATACGCGCGCTGTGTTTGAATGAGCTGAGTTAGTTCACCGGCGACGTCTGTTGTCGATTCCTCAAGGGCGTACCCCAGGACATCTCCTGTCGGACCCTCCCCCGCATCCCAAAGGAAGAAAGAACCGCTCTCGTTTGTTGTTTGATACGTCTGGTTATCCAGCGCGCGTAGCCCATTTGGGTTGGGGAGGTCGACAAGTGGAATTTGGTACACTGTCCGCGTGATGCCAATGTCGAAAGTTGCCTGAACAAATCCGTTTTCATCAACATCAACAGATATCATATTTCCGACTGGTGAGCCGTCCTTCGTAATCTGTGTCGGCGCAAAGCTGTCAGACAATTGTGTGAGGCCGACCCCTTCATTTAAGCCGCCAATACTGATCTCAATTGGCCCGCCAGCAACCTCGATTTCGAAAGAGCCTGTCGCCATGTCATAGGTGCCACCCGCGGATAGCCGTGTCACTGCGTCAAGCGTTCCGCCACTTCCCCGCGTGTCATTGAAATTGAGCTGATATTCACCAACAACGGTCCCAAGTGCGGAATCGGTTAGGGTCATCACCCACTCATTGGTGCTGCCCGTCGCGGGTACATTTGGCTGAAATGTAACGTTTACGTTCTGGGATGTTCCCAAATTATCATAGTACTCGACATTGAGCTGCAAAGGGGTGCCATCTGCGCCGGCTTCTGTATCTGTCGCGGGTAGGTTGACGCCAAGATCCATGCGGGTTGTCGGGTCACCTGCGAATTGGTTGACGTTGATTTTGACCGGTTCAAGCGCATCTGCGGTGTCTCGCGTAAATTCGGGAACTGTCCCGTCAGCTGAGGCTGGCCAGCCCAGCAGAACCATCCCGGTCTCGGTCTGAAGGTAGCCTTGAGAGTCTGTTCTGAAAGAACCGGTTGTAGCAAGACGGAACGGATAGTCGCCAGAATCACCGTTCAGGGATGCGGAGGTCGTGACGGGCAGGAATCCCCGGCCGCGCACAGCCAGGTCGGTGGAGTTGTCGGTTGTGACCAACGAGCCCGCTTGATCAATCAAACGTTGCGTTGTTACCCGGACACCACCGGCTGAATAGGTGCCGCTTCCTTCTGAAATGACGAGCGAATGGAAACTGGTTTCCGCCCTCTTATAACCGAAAGTGCTTGAATTCGCGATATTGTCAGAAATCGTGGAAAGCCGGCTTGCATTGGCGGCCAAACCGGCCACGCCAGCATTCAGCGAAGAGGAAATCGTCATTTAAGCGCCTTTCTGAAGCAAACTAGATATTCGATGCCACTATCCGCACGCGGGCTTAATGTTGGCCTAACAAATAAAATATGATCCATTTCTACCGTTGTTCTTTTCTCAACAGGGTAATTTCGAGCCTGTTGTTGCGGGTAGCCATAGGGTCGTCGAAACGTGGCGATTGCTGCCCATGCCCGGTCACACGCGCTGTGCGGGAGGGGTTCAAACCGCCGCCTTCCAACAGCACGCGCGTGGCTTGGGCGCGATCACTGGTTACCTGCCAAGACCTGTTGTCCAGGCGTAGCGGAGATACTGCCGCGCTATGTGCCGCCACAGAGACGGAGTTGGTGACCAGCGCAAACGACTCATTAAGAATGTCGCTTATGGCCTCCATCACGGGGGTAGGGTTGTCGGTGCCAGGTTGAAACAAAGGGGCGCCTTCAAGGTCGAAAACCTCGATCAGAAGCCCTTCATCGGTGAGCCGGGTTGCGATATGTTTCTTCGCCATTTCCTGGACCAGACTGTCGCCGCCGCGGCCGACAATGCCAAGCTGCACGTGTTCCAGGTCGCTAAGTTCGCGCGGGCCGTCCGCGCTATCGGCACCATTGTTTTCGTCTGGCCAATCCACGGGGGGAAATTGCGCGAAACCCCCGGTTCCGCTTTCGGAGAGCGCCTCTCCAGTCATAAGGCTGTCGCCGGAGAACGCGCCGTCCCCGCCGCCAGACACGCGCGCGATTGCAATTGTTGGGCTGAAATAATCGGCAAGGCCTTTGCGCTGTTTTTCGGTCGTGGCGTTGAGCAGCCACATCAGCATGAAAAACGCCATCATTGCTGTCACGAAATCGGCATAAGCAACTTTCCATGCGCCGCCGTGATGGCCGTCGCCGGCGGTCACTTTCTTGCGCTTTATGATAATGGGACGTGTTGCGTCGTCTGACATTGAACCGCTCGTTACAACTATTGCGCATTGCGTATCCAAAAAGGCTGAACCGCTGCTTAACGGTGACCAGCAAAATCAGGCGCGAGCGAGCAGCAAGCAGGTTTCGCTGTTCAGGACGCCGTCAATCTCGCGCACCTCGCGCAGCACGCGGTCGAAGTCATGCAGTGTTGCCGTCTCAATCTGTGCGACGAGATCCCACGCGCCGTTGGTTGAATGCAGATCTGTGATCTCAGGTTTGCGACGCAGCGCGGTCGAGATGCGCCGGGCAAGCCGCCCCTGCAGCTCGATCAGCATTACCGCGCGCACCCGGTCCGTGCGCGCCTCTTCGGCCAATTCCACCGTGAATCGCCGGATCACGCCGTTTTCGAGAAGTCTGGACAGGCGGGTCTGAACCGTTGCCCGCGCCAGATTGAGCTGCCCTGCAAGGGTTGTGACCGAGGCCCGCCCGTCATTGGTCAGTGCATCAATAAGCGCGCGGTCGGTTTTGTCTAAAGGCTCCATCTTCGGAGTTCCTGCCATTACGTGCAGATTAATATCCATTTTGATAAATGGAATGATCATATTTGTCTATTTAATCTGCCAGAAAACGATCATTTCGCATATAATTGCTAGAAAGGAGAACCGCCATGCAACACCGCCATTGCACCCTTGTGGGCGCCCCAGTGCAATCGGGTGCCAGCCAACCGGGCTGTCTGATGGGGCCAGATGCCTTCCGCACGGCAGGTCTGGCGACTGTGCTCCAGGCGCTTGGGCATACGGTGTCAGATCTCGGTAATGTTGTACCAGCCGACCGTTCGGAGATCGCGCATAGCAACGCGGCGGTTCACGACCTCGCCCAAACCGTCGCCTGGGGGCATGCCTTGCGCGATGCGGCGATTGCCGCCTTCGCGAATGACGCGCTGCCGATTTTTCTGGGCGGCGATCACAGCCTGTCCATCGGCACCGTGCCAGGTGTGGCGGAGTATAGCGCTCAGCAGGGGCGGCCGCAATTCGTGCTTTGGCTCGACGCGCATCCCGACATCCATTCGCTGGATACGACCGAAAGCGGCAATCTGCATGGAACGCCCGTGGCTTATTTCACCGGGCAGTCGGGGTTTGACGGGGTATACCCCAAGCTGGCCTCGCCGGTGCCGCCCGGCAATGTCTGCATGATCGGTATCCGCTCCGTTGACGGGCCGGAGCGCGACGCGATTGCCGAAACCGGGGTTGAGGTGCACGACATGCGCGCCATTGACGAGAACGGCATTCGCAAGCCCCTGCGGAGCTTTCTGGAGCGGGTCGCGGCGGCAAAAGGTGCGTTGCATGTCAGCCTTGATGTGGACTTTCTGGACCCCGATATAGCGCCGGCCGTCGGCACCACTGTGCCAGGCGGCGCCACCTTTCGGGAGGCGCATCTGGTCATGGAGATGCTCTGCGACAGCGGGCTTGTCACATCCCTCGATCTGGTGGAGCTGAACCCGTTTCTGGACGAGCGCGGGCGCACCGCGAAGCTGATGGTAGACCTCTGCGCCAGCCTCATGGGTCGCACCGTGCTTGACCGCAAGACCCGGAGCTACTGACATGACGCCAGCCCCTTCAAAACTTGCAATGGTGCCCTTCGTCAGCGTCGACGATATGATGAAGATCGTGAACAAAATTGGCCCCGCCCGGGTCATGGCCGAGATGGCCGCCTATATCGAGGCCGATTTTCTGAGGTGGGAGCAGTTCGACAAAACCCCGCGCGTCGCGGCCCATTCGGAGGAGGGTGTGATCGAGCTGATGCCCACCTCGGATGGGGAGACCTACGGCTTCAAATATGTCAACGGCCACCCGGCGAACATGGCGCGGGGTTATCAGACGGTCACGGCCTTTGGGGTGCTGGCGCGGGTCGACAATGGCTACCCGGTGCTCCTGTCCGAGATGACGGTGCTGACCGCCCTGCGCACCGCCGCAACCTCCGCCGTGGCGGCGAAATACCTGGCGCCCAAGGGTGCCAAGACAATGGCCATGATCGGCAATGGCGCGCAATGCGAATTTCAGGCTTTGGCGTTTCAGGAGGTCGTCGGCATAGACACGGTGCGGCTTTACGACATTGACCCGGAGGCGACGGCCAAAGCGGCGAAGAACCTCGAACATACCGGCCTGGCGGTCATCACATGCGGCTCGGCCCAAGACGCCGTCACGGGCGCCGAGATCATCACCACCTGTACCGCCGACAAGCAATACGCGACCATCCTGACCGATAACATGATCGGCGCGGGTCAGCACATCAACGCCATCGGCGGCGACTGCCCCGGCAAGACGGAGCTGCATAAGGACATCCTGCTGCGCTCCGACATCTTTGTGGAATACCCGCCGCAAACCCGCATCGAGGGCGAGATACAGCAACTGCCGAAGGACCATCCTGTGACCGAGCTGTGGAAGGTGATCGCCGGCAAGGCGGAGGGGCGCAGGGATGCCAGCCAGATCACCTTGTTTGACAGCGTAGGGTTCGCGACCGAGGATTTCTCCGCCCTGCGTTACATTCGCGACAATCTGAAGGACACCGGGCATTTCACGCTGCTTGACATGCTGGCCGACCCCGATGACCCGCGCGATTTGTTCGGGATGCTGCGCCGGGCGGAGGGGAAGACGCGCTAGCGCTGCTCCATGGAGCTGACCCAGCTGCGCAGAAATGTCTCACGGCGCATTTTGTCCAGGAAGACCAGAAGGCCCGGCCCCAAACGGATCGGGCGGCGTTCCGGCGCCTCGTTCGGCCTGAGCGGCACTACGGCCGGAAGGCCTGTCTGCGCCACAAGGTCCGGTCGCGCGCTCAAGGTTGCCAGGAAGTCGATCATGCGCCCGCTCTCATCTGCGGACCGTGCGGTGACGGGGATCAGGGCCGACCGCAGCATGACCGAGACGTAGTCATCCATCTCGACAATCTCGATCCCCGGTGTGTCGGCCAGACGGGACTGCGCGTAGCTGCCCAGCACGTTATAGGCAATCGCAAGCCTGCCGTCGCCCACATCGCGGATCATCTGGCCGGAACAGCAGTAGAGCCGGGCGTTCAGGCGGCCCATCACCTCGGTCAGCTGCCAGAAATTCTCCGTATTGCGACTGTCCTGGGTGGCAAACAGATAGCCCGCGCCGGAGGTTCGCACGTCATAGGTGCCGATTCTGCTGTCAAAAATGTCGGGCCGAGTCCTGAGAAGCTCGATCAGCGCGCTGCGGCTGCGGGGCACGGGGACACCCTCCAGAGCGGCCTTAGAAATAACCAGAACGGTCGGTTCCTGGGTGAAGGCGAAAACCTGGTCATGCCACGTGGCCCACCCCGGCAGGCTTTCGGTCGCGGCGGAGCTGTAGCTGAGCGCCAGCCCGTCATTGGCCAATTTGATTTGCAGGTCCATCGCCGAGGACAGCGCGATATCGTAGGCTGCTCCCTCTTCGTACAGGCCGCGCATGACTTCTGAGCTGCTGGCCACGTCATATTGCACGGTTGTGGCGGGATTTTCCTGCTGGAATGCGAGGATAATCGGCTCGAACACCTCGACATCGGCGGTTGACAGGACCCGAAGTTCGGATTGCGGATCGGCAACTTCGTAGCGGCGGCTTTCTTCCAGTTCCAGCGCGCCCGCAGTCTGGGCAAGCAGGATCAAGAGAGCGGCAAAACCAATGTGACGCATGCGCCGGGTCCTTCCTGGTTTGAGCAGATGTCAAGCGCGCCGCCATGCGCGCGCGCCACGTCATCAGCGATGGTCAGTCCCAGCCCGGAGCCTACCACGTCATCGACGTTCTTCCCTCGCGAGAAGCGGCTGGTCAGCTGGGTCAAATCGGCCTCTCCGAAGCCGCGGCCCTGGTCGATAAAAGCCATTTGGCACGCCCCCTCGCCGGATAGCTTGATGAGGATATCCGTGTCAGCTGGCGAATACTTGATCGCGTTGTCGACCAGATTGCGGACGGCATTTTGCAACAGGATGATGTCGCCCCTGACCGTCACCGGGTCGTCATCAAGTTCAAGCGCAAGGTGGATATCCTTCAGCTCAGCCGTGGGTTGCAGCCGGTCGACGACGTCCCGCAGCAAGTCGGCGGCGTTGATTTCCTGCGTCTCCAGCTGGTCGGAGCGGAAGGTGACCATCGCGTGGTCCAGCAGCTGACCGGCGGAGCGGGAACTTTCGTCAACGGCCCGGATCATCTCCCGAAGGGCCTTCTTGCTTGCTGGGTGATCAGTCTGGCGGTGGATGACCTCGGCCTGGGTGCGCACCGTTGCCAGTGGCGTGCGCACCCGGTGCGCGGCTTCGGTGATCAGGTCCTCGGACCGGGTCAGCGCCTGGCGCAGCCGTTCCATGAAGCTGTTCAGCCCGCCCACCAATGGCACAAGTTCCACCGGGGCAGCGGCGGTGACCGGGCGCAGGTCATTCGGGCCCCGTCGCGCGACGACCTGTGCCAGGCGGTCCAGCGGTGCAATTGCGTTTTGGGCGGCCAAGAAGCTCAGCGCTGTGGCAACAAGGAAAAACGCCGTGCCGATCGCGACCGCGTTCGTGGTGATACGGGAGGAAATTGCGCCCAGCCCCAACCGCGTCTGCCCCACAACCACATTCACCTGCCGGGGCTGGTCCTGAACCGACAATGTGCGGGCGACCTGAACCGTGCGCAGGGCCTCCCCCCGGAACGGGTAGGTGTCAAAGACGGGTCCGATGCCGGTCGCACGGCCCTCCGGCAGGGGCAGGTCGTCATAGCCGGTGATCGTCTCACCATCGACCAAGACACGGTAGAACACCCGGTCCTCGCTGACAGTGCTTAGCATCGTGATGGCGGAATATGGCAGCTCCAACCGCACCTCGCCGCTGTCGGAGTAGACCGCCTCCACGATGGAGGTCGCGGAGGCAGCCAGGATGTTGTCCTGCGTATCGGTCGCGGCCTTTTCGGCCACCACGCGGACCGCCAGGAAGAAGGCGATGGACAGCAGCGCCGTCACCAGCCCAAGCTGCACAACCAGCCGCCGTTTGATCGACCCGGTGGCGTCGCCTGATCTCATTGCTCCAGAACCATTCGGTAGCCCAGCCCGCGCACGGTTTCGATCGCGACTTGGGAGGGTTCCAGTTTCTTGCGCAGCCGGCCGACATAGACCTCGATGGCATTTTCCGACACTTCCTCGCTGAAGGAGAACAGGCGGTCCATCAGATGCGTCTTGGAAAAAATCTGGCCGGGTGTGCCGAAAAAGACTTCCAGCAGGCGCATCTCCCGGTTTCGCAGCTGCAAGGCTTCTCCCGCCACGCTCAGGCTGCCGGACGTCGTATCAAAAACCACGTCACCGAAGGTCTTGCTGTTATTCGCGACCCCGCCAAAGCGGCGCATGACGGCGCGGATCCGGGCCTCAAGCTCTGAGAAGTCGAAGGGTTTGGTGATGAAATCATCCGCGCCGAGATCCAGCAACCCGACGCGGTCCGACACTTCTGACCGGGCCGTAAGCACAATAACGGGCGTCGGGTTGTTGGCGCTGCGATGCGCGCGCAGGAATTCCCGGCCGTCGCCGTCGGGCAACATAATATCCAGCAATATCATGTCGTAAGCCACCGTGCGCATGCTCAGCTCAGCATCCGACAGGCAATCCGCGTGGTCTGCCACATGCCCCTCCAAGGCGAAGCGGTCGCAGATCGCCTGCGCCAGTTTCACATTGTCCTCGATCAGCAGGAAGCGCATTGCGCAGGCCCTCGTCATATGCGTGACAGGTTGATGTCAGGTTGTTAGCCTCTGGTTCTCAAATGCGCGGATAACTCCGCGTGTGTCAAATGGGAGGAACCAATGACAAGAACGCTTTTAAAAGCGCTCATGACGAGCGCTGTGGTTGCCGTATCGGCAACCGGTGCAACCACGCTTTCCGCCTCGGCCGCCGAGTGCATCGCGCCCGCCAACCCCGGTGGTGGCTGGGACTTCACCTGCCGTCAGATCGGCAAAATCCTGTTCGATATCGGTGCGGTCGACAAACCGGTGCAGGTCACCAACATGCCCGGTGCGGGCGGCGGTCTGGCCTATAACACGGTGGTGTCGGAGCGGGGCAGCGACGAAGATCTGATCGTGGCCGCGTCTTCCGCGACGACCACCCGTCTTGCGCAAAATGCCTATGCCGGCATGACCGCTGATCAGGTGCGTTTCGTGGGTGCCATCGGTGCTGATCCGGGCGTGATCGTGGTAGCGGCAGACAGCCCTTACCAGTCCCTCGGTGATCTGGTTGAGGCGATCAAGGCCGATCCCGGCTCCGTCGCTTTCGCGGGCGGCTCGGCTGTGGGCGGGTTTGACCACCTGAAACCACTGATGGTCCTCAAAGAGGGCGGCTTCACCGACATCACCAAGGTGAAGTATATCGGTGTTGACGGCGGCGCGGATGCGATCACCCAAACCGTGGGTGGCTTCACGCAGGCCATGACCGGCGACATGTCTGAGGTCGTCTCCTTCCTTGCCAACGGCGATATCCGCGTCATCGCGGTGCTTACCGACCAGCGGGTGCCGGGCTTTGACGACATCCCAACCGCGAAAGAGCAGGGCTATGACGTCGTTGCCGTGAACTGGCGCGGGCTTTATGTGCCAAAGGACATTTCCGACGCCAAGTTCGAGGAATGGGCAGGCAAGCTGCAGCAGGTTGCTGATAGCGACGCGTGGGCGCAGGCGATGAAGGATAACGGGCTGGCACCGTTCACCCGTGTGGGCGGCGACTTCCAATCCTATGTCGACGGGCTGGTCACCGAGATCAACACCATGTCGAAAGAGCTGGGGGTTCTCCAGTAATGGCATCAGACCGTATTTTCGGTCTGATCACTCTGATCACGGCGGTCGCGTATATCGCGGCCGCCACTCAGATCCAGACCAATTTCTTCTCCGGTGAATACCTGCCGAAGCTGTTCCCGATGCTGATCGGAGCCGTGGCTGCGATCTGTTCTCTCGTCCTGATTTTCAAACCCGACCCTGACCCGGACTGGCCGATGGCGCGCACCTGGGGCAATCTGCTGGTCGCGATTGTGGTGCTGGCCATCTACTCCGTGCTGATGACGCCCCTTGGCTTCATCCTGCCAACGGCCGTTGCCGCAGCCATTCTAAGCTACCAGATCTCGCCGAACGCCAAACAGGCAGTGCTTGCAGGCATCGGCCTGTCGCTGGGGCTGTTCGCGGTCTTCAAATTTGTGCTGATGCTGGGCAATGTCGTCGCCTACCGCATCCCGACGCCCGCCAAGCTGTGGGACGCGCTGACAATTCTTATTCCGTTCGTGGGGCATTAGGTCATGGAAACGCTTGCTAATCTCGCGCTTGGCTTCTCGGTCGCGCTGTCGCCCTACACGCTGATGCTGGCCGTAATCGGCTGTTTCATTGGCACGATCATCGGGGCGCTGCCGGGTCTGGGGCCGTCCAATGGCGTGGCCATCCTGATCCCTATTTCCTTCGCTCTGGGGCTCGACGCGACTGCCGCACTGGTTCTGATGACGGCCGTTTACTATGGCGCGATGTATGGCGGGCGGATCAGCTCCATCCTGCTCAACATCCCCGGGGATGAACCCGCGCTGATGACCACGCTGGACGGCTACCCCATGGCCAAACGGGGGGAGGCCGGCAATGCGCTGGTCCTGTCCGGCGCGGCCTCCTTCGTGGGCGCGTTTCTGGCGACGATTGGCCTGATCCTGCTGGCCCCGGTTCTGGCGCGTGTCGCGTTCCTGTTCGGCCCGGCTGAGTATTTCGCGCTCTATCTGCTGGCCTTTTGCACTCTTGGGGGCATGGCCTCCAACAACCAGGCGAAATCCGCCATTTCGGCCTGTATCGGTCTAGGCATTGCGATGATCGGGGTGGATTCCACCTCCGGCCTGCCGCGCATGACCGGCGGCAATCTGCACCTCTATGACGGGGTCGACTTCCTTGTGGCCATCGTTGGCCTCTTCGCCATCGCGGAGCTGTTCTTCTTCATCGAAAGCCACGGCAAGGGGTCTTCAATCGGGGTGGTGCTCGACAAGGTGACGATCCCCTGGAAATACATCCGGCAGACCGTGCCGACGATGCTGCGCGCCTCTGGTGTGGGCTTCGTCGCTGGCGTGCTGCCGGGCGCGGGGGCGTCGCTTGGGTCCTTCCTCGCTTACATGACGGAGAAATCCATTGCGGGCGAAAAGGGCGGTTTCGGTACCGGCGTGCCCAAAGGCGTCGCGGCCCCCGAGGCGGGCAATAACGCGGCAGCAGGCGGGGCCTTGGTGCCGATGCTGACGCTGGGTGTGCCGGGCTCTGGTACCACCGCGGTACTGCTCGCGCTGTTGATGACGCTCAATATCACACCGGGGCCGACCTTGTTTCGGGACAACCCGGACGTGGTCTGGGGGCTGATCGCCTCCCTCCTGATCGCCAATGTCGTGCTGCTGATCATGAATGTGCCGATGGTCAAAATCTTCGTCAAAATTCTGTCGGTGCCCGCGTGGATCCTGTTGCCGGGCGTGACGATGGTGTCCACCACCGGGATTTTCGCGCTGACGGGCAGCTATTTCGACCTGCTGATGCTGGTTGGCTTCGGGGTGCTGGGGTATTTCCTGCGCAAGCTTGACGTGCCGACAGTGCCGGTGATCCTGGGTATCCTGCTGGGCGGCAACATGGAGGACGCGTTGCGCCGCGCCATGACCCTCTCGGACGGCGATCCCAGCTACCTGTTTTCAAGCCCCATTGCCATCGGGCTTTGGATTGCAGCCATTGCGGGTTTCGTCGCCCCGATGTTCCTGCGCGGGCTATTGAAAAAGCCACAAGCTGTGAGTGACTGATGGTCAAGGTGCTGGTCCCCTCGGGCGCGCTTGGCCTCAACTATGACAAGCAGGCGCTCGCCCGGGGGATCGCAGCGCGGCCGGATATCATCGCCATCGACGGCGGCTCCACCGATAGCGGGCCGTCTTATCTGGGTCGGGGCGTGTCGAAATACGCGCGTAGCTCCACCAAGATCGAATGGGCCGGCCTGATGGAGGCGCGCGCGCAGGCCAGTTGCCCCCTGCTGATCGGCACCGCGGGTACCTGCGGGACGGATAGCGCGGTTGACTGGATGCTCGACATCACGCGGGAGATCGCGGCGGAGCAGGGCAGGCCTGTAAAAATCGCGGTGCTGCGCAGCTCGCAAGACGCGAAGGAGATGGCGGAGGCGTTTGACCAAGGCCGGATCAGCCCGCTGCCAAATGCCCCCGAAATCGACGCAGGAACGTTTGCAAGCTGCACCAACATCGTCGCGCTGGCGGGTGTGGAGCAGATCACCGCCGCCCTGGCAACGGGGGCCGATATCGTCATCGCAGGGCGCACTACGGATACGGCCATCATCGCTGCCCTGCCGCTGCGCGAGGGCTGTCATGCGGGCGGCGCGTGGCACGGGGCCAAGATCGGGGAATGTGGCGCGCTTTGTGCGACCAACCCGCAATCGGGTGTCATCTTGATCGACTTCGACGCGGAGGGGTTCACCGTCACGCCGCTTGCCGATGGGGCGCAGGCGACGCCGCACACGGTCTCCGCCCATATGCTCTATGAGAACTCCGACCCCTTCATCCTGCATGAACCCGGCGGGCATCTGGATGTGACGCAGGCGCGCTACGCGGCGCTGGACGCCCGCTCGGTCCGGGTAACGGGGTCCGAATGGGTGCCGTCAGACCGCTACACGGTGAAGCTGGAAGGCGCGCGCGGGGCGGGGTTTCAAACCGTGGTGATGGCGCTGATCCGCGACCCGCATTACGTCGCGCATGCGGAGGAATGGGCCGACGACATCATCCAGAAATGCAGCGCCAAGGTGCGCGACCGGTTGGGCGCCGACCCTGACGACTTCACGATTGAGATCCGCATCATTGGCAAAACTGCCAGCTTTGGCACGCTGGAGACCAATCACGACCTTCCCCCGGAAGTCGGCGCGATTGGCATCGTCACCGCCAAGACGGAGGCGCTGTCGCAGGAGGTTGGCAAGCTTCTGAACCCCTACCTTCTGCACCATCCGCTCACGGTGGAGGAGGAGGTGCCGACCTTCGCGTTCCTCTTTTCCCCGCCGGAAATGTATCGCGGTCAGACCTATGAGTTCGTGCTGAACCACGTGCTGCAGCTCGATGATCCGATGGACGCCTTTTCGCTGGAGGTGCATGAGGTTGGCTAGGCTCAAGGATATCGCCGCCAAGGTGCGTAGCAAAAATGCGGGGCCGTTCTGGCTGACCGTCGACATTTTCTGCGGCTCGTCAGAGGCTTTCGCCGCCGTGCAACAGCGCCTCGACACCGCGAAGGCCGCGCATCTTTTCGGCGCGGAGCCACAGCTGATGAAACGGTTCGAGATGCCTGATCTGAACGTGATCAAGCTGTCCCTGCCACGGCCCGAAATCCAGGGCGCGCCTGCGGACCGCGACATGCACGGCGCGTCATGGGCGGCGCTTCTGGCCGAGATGGAGGTCTAGGCGCGCCGCAGCCGCAGCGCGTTGGTGACGACAAGCACGCTCGACAAGGCCATGGCAGCGGCGGCGAGCATGGGCGACAAAAGCATGCCGGTGAACGGGTACAATACCCCTGCCGCCACCGGGATCAGCGCCACATTATAGGCAAATGCCCAGAAGAGGTTCTGCTTGATGATGCGCATCGTGGCCCGGCTCAGATCGAAAGCCCGCGTCACCCCGTCCAGCGCGCCCGAGACCAGCACCACATCCGCCGCCTCAATCGCGACATCCGTGCCGGTGCCAATGGCTATGCCAATGTCAGCCGCGGCGAGGGCCGGGGCGTCATTGATGCCGTCGCCGATAAAGGCCAGCCGTCCGGTCTGCTTCAACTCCTCAACCGCGTGCGATTTGCCGTCGGGCAAGACGCCAGCCGTGACCTGCCCGATCCCCAACTGATCCGCGACATGCCGGGCCGCTGCAGGGACATCGCCGGTGATCATGGCCGTAGCGATGCCTTCATGATGCAACGCCGCAATCATCCCCCGCGCAGACGTTTTCACCCGATCCGCGATGGCAAACAGTGCCGCGGCTTTCCCGTCGATGGCGGCATAAACGGGTGTTTGCCCTTTAACGGCGATAGCCGCAGCCTGCGGTTCTAGGCCGTCAAGCGCGACGCCCTGCGTCTCAAGAAATCGGGCGGAACCTAAGGCAACCTTCTGCCCCTCAACCGATCCCGTGGCTCCGAGGCCGGGGACAGCCCGAAAACCAGTGACCTTGGGGTAGGGGCCCCGCGCAGCATCGCAAATGGCTTTGGAGATCGGGTGCTCCGACAGGGCCTCCACCGCGCCGATCATCGGCAGATAGGTGTCAGCATCAGTGGCGTCCAACCAGATCGTCTCGGCCACAGAGGGGCGGCCTTCCGTCAACGTGCCCGTCTTGTCGAAGGCCACGCAGCGGACGCCTGCCAACAGCTCCAACGCGGCGCCGTTGCGAAACAGCACGCCGCCTTCCGCCGCGCGGCCGGTGCCGACCATAACGGCGGTCGGCGTGGCAAGGCCCAGGGCGCAGGGGCAGGCGATGATCAGGACCGAGACGCCCGCGACCAGCGCGAAGGAGAGGTTGGGGCCAAAGATCAGCCAAATCGCAACCGTCAGTGCTGCGATGGTCAGGATGACGGGAACAAACCACGCGATGATGCGGTCAAGCTGCGACTGTATGGGAAGTTTCGCGCCTTGGGCCTCAGTCACCAGCCGGGCAATTCCGGCAAGAACGGTATCGCCGCCCACAGCCGTTGCCCGCACCGTCAGCCCATGGGGGCCATTTACCGTACCGCCATAGACCGCGTCACCCTCCGTCTTGGCCACGGGGATCGGCTCCCCAGTCAGCATGCTTTCGTCGATATGCGTTGAACCCTCGACCACAACCGCATCGACGGCCGCGCCTTCGCCTGGCCGCAACTGCACCAGATCACCGATGCGCACGTCCTCCCGTGCGATATCCTGCCACGCGTCATCGCGCAATACGCGGGCCGTGGCGGGCTGCAGGCGTAGCAGGGCGTCAATGGCCGCGCCGGTGCGTGTCTTGGCCCGTGCCTCCAGCCAGCGGCCCAGAAGGATCAGGGTGACGATGACGGCGGCGGCTTCGAAATAGACGGCGGCATTGCCCGGCCCCAGGACTGTCGGCGCGAAAAGGGATAGCGTCGAAAAGGCCCAGGCCGCCGTGGTGCCGATGGCAACCAGCGCGTTCATATCGGGGCGACGGTTGGTCAGTGCGGGGAAGCCGAGCGTCAGAAACCGTCGTCCCGGCCATGCCATGACGAGTGTGACCAGCACGAACTGGATCATCCACGCGGTCTCCCGCCCGATGCTCGTGTCAACGGCCTCGCGGAACGCGGGAACGAGGTGGCTCCCCATCTCCAGAATGAACACGGGCAAGGTCAGAATGGCCGCGATCACCGTGTCCCGCCCAAGCCGGCTTGCGTCTGCGCTTTGCTTGAGCGTGGTGGCGTCAGCGTCGTCCGCCGCGATGGTCGTAGCGGGATAACCTGCGCCCGCCATGATCGCGGCAATCTCTTGCGGGGTGGCGTCAGGATGCCAGCTGACCCGTGCCGTATGATTGGCCAAATTCACGGCTGCAGAGGTCACGCGCGGGTCAGCGGTCAGCGCTTTTTCAACCCGCCCCACGCAGGAGGCACAGTGCATGTTCTCAACCTGAAAGCGCGCGTGTTTCATGGTGACCTGGGGATCGGGGGCCTTGGGTGGCCGGAGGTTATCCGTAACGTATGTCTTCAGGTGCCCCGTTCCAAGCCGTTGCGTGCGTTGTTGTCGGCGCCAGTGCCAGGCGGCGAGCCCGTCCCAAATTCTTGCTTTTTGCTATTGTGCCGCGCCGAATCCACCGTTAAGACGCTGTTCTCAGTTGGCGCGGGATGGAGCAGCCCGGTAGCTCGTCAGGCTCATAACCTGAAGGTCGTAGGTTCAAATCCTACTCCCGCAACCAACTTGAAAGACCCGCCGTCGCAGGCGGGTTTTTTCGTTTTTGGACCCCGCAAGCCGCCCCCCTCAAAGAGCGCTGACCGCAGCTTCAATCGCGTCGATCAGCGTGGTCACTTCCGCCTGCGCGATCACCAGAGGCGGAGACATCAGCAGGTTGTTCCCGCCGATGCGCACCATGGCGCCGCTGGCGTAAGCGGCCTCGAAAGCGGTCTTCATCGCTTGGGGCGAGGCTGGGGTTTTGGCGTCGGCGTCGCTGACCAGTTCCACCGCGGTCATCAAGCCATGCCCACCGCGCACGTCGCCGATCACCGGGTACTTGGACTGCAGCGCACGCAGCCCGTCAAACAGCTGGGTGCCGCGCGGGGCGGCAAGTTCGGGCAGGCGCAGCCGCTGGCTTTCGCGGATGCACGCAAGCGCTGCCGCCGCGCCCACGGGGTGGGCCGAATAGGTGTAACCGTGCCAGATGCTTGCCAGCTCCGCATCGCCTGTCTCAAACACCTCGGCCACGGCCTCGCTGATCATGCAGGCGCCGAACGGGAAGTAGCCAGAGGTGATCCCCTTGGCCATCGTCATCATGTCCGGCTGCACGCCCCAATGGCGCGAGCCCGACCAGTCGCCGGTGCGGCCAAACCCGCAAATCACCTCGTCCGCGATCATCAGGATGCCGTGCTGGTCGCAAAGCGCCCGCATTGCGGGCATGTAATGGGCGGGTGGCACGATCACCCCGCCCGCGCCCTGAATGGGCTCCATGATGAAGCAGGCGATGGTGTTGGGGCCTTGAAACTCGATCTCGTCTATGGCGGCCTTCACGCACAGGTCGCCCAGCTTTTGCGGGTCGGTCTCGTCAAACGGGTTGCGGTAGGCATAGGGCGTCGGCAGGTGGAAGCAGCCCGGCATCAGCGGCTCGTAATTGATACGGAACCGGTTATTGCCGTTAACGCTGGCCCCGCCGAAATGGGTGCCGTGATAGCCCTTCTTGAGCGACAGGAACTTGGTGCGCTGCGGTTGCCCTTTGACCTTGTGATATTGCCGGGCAAGGCGCAGTGCGGTTTCCACGGCGTCCGACCCGCCTGAGGTGAAGAACGCGCGGCCCATCCCGTCAGGGGCAAACATCTCTCGCAGCTCATAGCTAAGCTCAATTGCGGGCTCGTTGGTGGTGCCCCCGAAAGCTGAATAATAGGGCAGGACTTGCACCTGATCGGCAATCGCCTTTTTGATAGGGTCGCAGGAATAGCCCACATTCACGCACCATAGCCCGCCGACGCCGTCGACCACGGTATTGCCGTCGCGGTCGGTGATTTTGGACCCTTCGGCGGTTTTGATGATGCGCGGCGGGTGCTGCTGCATTGCGCCGGGATGGGCCATCGGGTGCCACATGTGGCGGGCGTTATTCTCGTTCAGGAAGTTTTCGTCTTTCATGGCGCCGCCTTTTTACGCTGTGAGGTCCCAGTTTCGCGGCAATCGTCGGATAAGTGCGGCACTGCTGCAAGCCTGTTTCCGACATGGCCTTGTTTAGTGGTCATGCCCCCTCTACATCACAGCGCATGAGACGTTTCATCCCCTTCCTGAAATCCGAGCCATCGGTGGCGGTCGTGCGCCTGTCCGGCGTCATCGCGGCAGGTGGGCGCGGGCAAGTGCTGAATGACGCGGGCGTAGCGCCCCTGTTGGAGAAAGCCTTTCGCAAAGGAAAGCCCAAGGCGGTCGCGCTGGTCATCAATTCCCCCGGCGGCAGCCCGGTGCAATCCTCCCTGATCGGGGCGCGCATCCAAAGGCTGGCAGCCGAGCATGAGGTAAAGACCTACGCCTTTGTTGAAGACGTCGCGGCCTCCGGCGGTTACTGGCTGGCGGCAAGCGCGGATGAGATTTGGGTTGATGAAAGCTCGATCACGGGCTCCATTGGGGTGATCTCGGCCAGCTTCGGCTTCAGCGAGCTGATGGCGCGTTATGGCGTCGAGCGGCGCGTCTACACCGCGGGCAAGGATAAATCCATGCTCGATCCCTTCCGCCCGGAAAAGGCAGAAGATGTGGACCGGCTGAAGGCGCTCCAGCAGCAGATCCACGACAATTTCATCACCCATGTCAAAACCCGCCGAGGCGACCGGCTGTCTGATGACAAGGACCTGTTCACCGGCGAGATCTGGGTGGGCGACAAGGCCCGCGAGGTTGGCTTGGTCGACGGGGTCGGACATGTCGTGCCAAAGATGAAAGAGCTGTTTGGCGACAAGGTGAAATTTCAGGTCTATGGTCCAAAACGCGGCCTATTGGCCCGGTTCGGGGCGCAAATCATGGCCGATGCGGCGGGTCACATGGATGACCGCGCGCTCTGGGCGCGGTTCGGTCTTTAGATGCTGTTCAAGATCATCACCTTCTTCCTGATCGGCATGGCGGTGCTCGCCATGTTTGGCAAGCTGCGGATGCCCAAGGTCAAAGCGCTGAACGCGCGCAAATGTAAGAAATGCGGGGCCTTCAGGATCGGCAAATCCCCCTGCGTCTGTGAAAGACCCAAAACCTGATGAACCTGATCATTAACGAGTTCACGCTGGCCGCAGTCGGCCTTGTCCTTTTGCTATTTGCGGGCGACGCACTGGTCAAAGGTGCGGTCAATCTGTCGCTGCGGATGGGCGTCCCTGCATTGATCGTGAGCCTGACCATCGTGGCCTTCGGCACCTCGGCGCCGGAATTGTTGATCTCTGTCCAGTCGATCCTTGACGGGCAGCCGGGGCTGGCCATCGGTAACGTGGTGGGCTCGAACACCGCCAATGTGCTGCTGGTGCTGGGTGTCCCGGCCCTGATGGCGGGGCTTGCGGCTTCCCAGTCGGATACGCGCAAAAGCTACATCACCATGCTGGCGGCGACGATCCTGTTCATTGTGCTGGCCTATTTCGGGCCGATCACGTGGTGGCATGGGGCGATTCTGCTAACCGCGCTGGCGCTATCCCTGCTCGATAATTTCCGTGACGCGCGCGGGCACATGAAATCCGATGCAGCGGAGGAAGAACCCGAAGGCGCGGACCCCGATATGCGGGGCTGGAAAATCGCGGCCTTTCTGATTGCGGGTCTGATTGGCTTGCCGCTGGGCGCAAAGCTGCTGGTCGACAACGCTGTGATCATTGCTACTGATTTTGGCGTCTCCGCCACCGTCATCGGTCTGACGCTTGTGGCAATCGGGACCTCGCTGCCCGAACTGGCGACAACCGTGATGGCCGCCTTCCGTAACAAGGCGGATGTGGCCTTGGGCAATGTCATCGGATCCAATATGTTCAACCTGCTGGCCATTATCGGCATCGCGTCCTTCGTGGGGCCGATGCCGGTGCCGGCGGCTTTCCTGACGCTGGATTTGTGGGTGATGCTGGGCGCGTCGATCCTGATCGCGCCGGTTGTCTTCCGAAACCAGCGGATGGGGTACCGCTGGGGCATAGGCTTGACGCTGGCCTATGTTGTCTATCTGTATTTGGTGTTGACCAACGGAGCCTGACATCATGAACAAAGCAGCCCTTGTCACCGGAGCCGGCGACCGTCTGGGCCGCGCCATGGCGGTTCATCTTGGCAAAAGCGGCTATGCGGTCGCAGTGCATTATGCCTCCTCCGCGGCGGGCGCGAATACCACCGTCAACATGATCGAGGAAGCCGGCGGCAAAGCCGTGGCGCTGCAAGCAGACCTTCTGGACATGGACCAGACCGAGGGATTGGTGGACCGCGCCGCCGCTGCATTAGGCCGGCCCCTGACCTGCCTGGTCAACAACGCGTCGATTTTTGAGTATGACACGATTGAAACCGCGACGCAGGAAAGCTGGGACCGGCATATAGGTTCCAACCTACGGGCGCCCTTTGTGCTGACGCAGCGCTTTGCCCAACAGGCCCCGCCCGCCGTCAGGGACGGCCGTGACGAGCCGCAGGCGCGGTCCGTGGTGGTCAATATGCTCGACCAGCGGGTACGCAAGCTGACGCCGGAGTTCATGACCTACACGATTGCCAAGATGGGGCTGTGGGCCTTCACCCAGACAGCGGCACGCGCGCTGACCCCCAATATCCGCGTAAACGCGATCGGGCCGGGTCCGACCCTGCGCGGTGGCCGCCAGACGGAGGAGCATTTCGCTGCGCAACGTGCCAACACGATCAGCGGTCGTGGCTCAAACCCCGAAGACATCGTCGGCGCGTTGGCCTACATCTTGTCGGCCCATGCGGTGACGGGGCAGCTTTTTTGCGTGGATGGGGGCCAGCATCTTGGCTGGCAGACGCCCGATGTTCTGGGCGTGGAATAAGACGGATTTTCCTGGCAAAATTTCCGTATCTGCCTTGACTTGTCCACTTTGGCGAAATTCGTCGCGAATCTGTTACGAATATTTAATGTTTTTCAGGGGGTTACTTCGATCGCATAAAATATGTAACAAAATCAGCGTCTTAATAAGTGCCTAATTTTTAGGCACTCCGGGGGCGGCATAGAAAACTAAGGCAAAATCAGGGCAGGCCGGGTTTATCCCACAAGCTTATCCACAGAAACAGTGGAAAGAATTTACCTTGATCTGGGCCTCTTCAAGAGGCAGCGACACGAAGAATCGGGAGGGCGCAACATGCAGGACGATCAAAGCACTCAGACCCTTCGCGGCCATGCCTGCATCCAAGCCTATCTGAAAACGCTCGACAATTCGCCCGGCGTTTACCGCATGCTCGATGAGCAACAGCGGGTGCTCTATGTCGGCAAGGCGCGCAACCTTAAGAAACGGGTTGCCAACTATGCGAAGCCTTCCGGTCACAGCGCGCGCATAGCGACGATGATCTCCCGCACCACGGCGATGATGTTTCTGACCACAAAGACGGAAACCGAGGCGCTGCTGCTGGAGCAGAACCTGATCAAGCAGCTCAAGCCCAAATACAACGTGCTGCTGCGCGACGACAAAAGCTTCCCAAATATCCTTGTGGCAAAGGGCCATGCCTTCCCGCAGATCAAGAAACATCGCGGCGCCAAGAAGGAGAAGGGGGATTACTACGGCCCCTTCGCCTCCGCTGGGGCGGTGAACCGGACGCTGAACCAGCTTCAACGCGCCTTCCTGCTGCGCGATTGCACCGATAGCAATTTCGAGTCGCGAACGCGGCCTTGCCTGCAATACCAGATCAAACGCTGCTCGGCCCCCTGTGTCGGCCATATCAGCCCCGAGGACTATGGCGCTTTGGTCAAGGATGCGGAGCGGTTCCTGTCCGGGCGCTCGACCCGTGTGCAGGAACAACTGGCGCAGGAGATGCAGAAAGCATCCGAGGAAATGGCCTTTGAACGCGCCGCCGCATTGCGTGACCGGATCCGGGCGTTGACGCAAGTGCAGACAGCCCAGGGGATCAACCCCAAAGGCGTGGCCGAGGCGGACCTGATTGCCCTGCATATGGAACACGGACAGGCCTGCGTGCAGGTATTCTTCATCCGTGCAAACCAGAACTGGGGTAACAAGGATTACTATCCGAAACTGCCCAATGACAGCGCGCCCGCCGAGGTGATGGAAGCTTTCATGGGCCAGTTCTACGGCGACAAGGAACCGCCCCGCCAGGTGATCCTCAGCCACGATATCGAGAATGACGACCTGATGGCGGACCTTCTGTCTGACAAGGCTGGCCGCAAGGTCGATATTCTGGTGCCGCAGCGGGGCGAGAAGATGGAGCTGATCGCGGGTGCCACCCGCAACGCCCGCGAAAGCCTCGCGCGCAAAATGAGCGAGACGGCGACCCAGACCAAATTGCTGCGCGGCATAGCGGAGGCGTTCGAGCTGGCCGTGCCGCCAAACCGGATCGAGGTCTACGACAACTCTCATATTCAAGGGACGAACGCTGTGGGCGGCATGATCGTGGCAGGCCCCGAAGGCTTCATGCGCAACCAATACCGGAAATTCAACATCCGCGGGGAGGAGCTGACGCCGGGCGACGATTTCGGGATGATGCAGGAGGTGCTGACACGGCGTTTCAAGCGCTTGCTGAAGGAAGACCCCAACCGCGAGAAAGAGATGTGGCCCGACCTGTTGCTGATCGATGGCGGCGCAGGGCAGGTCAGCGCGGTACGCGAGATTATGCGCGAAATGGGGGTCGAGGGTATCGCGATGGTGGGCGTGGCCAAGGGCATCGACCGCGACGCCGGGAAGGAGGAGTTCCACCGCACCGGCAAACGCCCCTTCGCACTGCGCCACAACGATCCCGTCTTGTATTTCGTCCAACGGCTACGCGACGAGGCGCACCGTTTTGCCATCGGTACGCACCGCGCCAAACGCGCCAAGGCCCAGATCAAAAGCCCGCTGGATGAAATCGACGGCGTGGGGCCCAAGCGCAAGAAGGCGCTGTTGCAACATTTCGGTTCTGCAAAGGCTGTCGGGCGGGCCAATGTCGCGGATCTGATGGCGGTAGAGGGCGTGTCCGAGGCGATGGCGCAGCAGATCTACGACTTTTTCCACGAGAAAGGATAAGGGCTCGACGCAGGCTCCGCCCGCGCCGACCGGCTGGGGGTTCCACCCCCAGACCCCCAGGAGTATTTTTGAAGCAATGATGAGGGAGGGCGCGCGATGGTGACTTCCCCCCATGCGCTTGCCGGGGTAGAGATCTGACATGAACTGGAACCTGCCCAATATCCTGACCCTCTTGCGCCTTCTGGCTGCACCCGGCGTGGCGGTCATGTTTCTTTATTTCGCGCGTCCCTATGCCGATTGGTTCGCGCTGATCTTGTTCGTCTTCGCCGCGCTCACCGATTATGTGGACGGCTACCTGGCCCGCGCCTGGAAGCAGGAAAGCAAGTTCGGCGCGATGCTGGACCCGATTGCAGACAAGGCGATGGTGATCATTGCGCTGTTGGTCATCACCGGGTTCTCAGGAATGAACCCCTGGATCCTGCTGCCCGCGACAGTCATCATTTTCCGCGAAACCTTCGTTTCGGGGCTGCGGGAGTTTCTGGGCGATACAGCGGGCCTGCTGAAAGTTACCATCCTTGCGAAATGGAAAACCACCGCGCAGATGGTGGCCATCGCTGTTTTGTTTGCGACGGGGCTTTTCAATCATGAGTTTTTGGACCGGACGTCGGGCATGGATCAGGCAACGCTTGATGCGATCATGACAGGTGCCACGGATGATCCGCTGGGACTGAGATGGTACTCGGAGGCTGCGAATGCGACCTTCCTGGTGGGCACCATTTTGCTGACCATCGCCGCCGTGCTGACGCTGGTGACCGGATTTGACTACTTGCGCAAGGCGATGCCCTATCTGAAAGGATGACCGCGATGCTGGATGTGATGTATTTCGCCTGGGTCCGGGAACGGATCGGCCTGCCGAAAGAGCGGGTCGAGACGCAAGCTGCTACCGTTATGGACCTCGTTGATGAACTGCGCGGGCGGGAGGAGCGCTATGCCGCGGCCTTCGCCGACCTGTCGGCTCTGAAAGTGGCCGTCGATCAGGAGCTGGCCGAATTTGACGCCCCCTTGAAAGGCGTGCGCGAGGTGGCGTTTTTCCCGCCGATGACGGGGGGCTGAGCGATGGCCGTGCGGGTGCAGGAAGAAGCCTTTGACGCGGGCGCGGAGCTGAATGCATTCTCCAAGACCGGTACGGATGTGGGCGGAATTGTCAGCTTCACCGGGCTGGTGCGCGACGTGGCCGGCGGGCTGGATGTGATGGAGATCGAGCATTACCCCGCTATGACCGAACGCGCGATTGCAGGCATCGTGAGCGAGGCGCAGGCGCGTTGGTCGCTGGCTGATGTGCTTGTTATCCACCGCTTTGGCAAGCTGCGCGCGGGCGAGACGATCATGATGGTGGCCACGGCCTCCAAACACCGCGCGGATGCCTTTGCCGCAGCGGACTTTCTGATGGACTACCTGAAATCCCGCGCGCCGTTCTGGAAGAAAGAGACCACCGGAGAGGGCGCTGCCTGGGTTGAAAGCAAGGCGGAAGACGAGGACGCTTTGAAGCGCTGGTAGCGGGCTTGCCCGAAAAGCGGCCCCGCGCTACGGTTTGAGGCAGGAGATACCGACCGGGTTTAGTGACCAATGCTTTGTGTGATTTACGCCAGCGTGGCGGAAGAAGGCACGTCGGAGGAAAACGTGGCCGACATCGTGGAACAGGCGGAAGCGGCTAACAGCCGTGCTGGAATAACCGGCGCGCTGGTCTTTGATGGCAAACGGTTCTGCCAGCTTCTTGAAGGCGACGAGCAGGCCGTGATGGCAACGCTGGAGCGGATCTACGGGGACACAAGGCACCGCGATATTGATGTCATAGGCTCCTCCCCCGCAACGGAACGACGTTTCCCCGGTTGGGCGATGCTGCGGATTGACGATTCCGAGTTTCAGACCATTCTAACCGCGATGAAAGGCTAGCCCTTGCGTCACAACACACCGTCTATCGGAGATCGATTTTGCGGCTTGAAGGATCGCTTAACCGCCAAGCGCTGATGCGATGAATTCGGATTTGGCGGGTGCGTAGGCGGCTCTGTTTCCTTGGTAGCGCCGCACAAGATCGGCCTTCAACTGCTTGTAGTTTGCCCTCAGCGCCGGGTTCTCCCGTAGCCGGTCGCGAAAGGTCAAATGACGGACAAGTTCCGGATCGCCTGTGTCGAACAGGTGTAGGTTATGAGTGCGTATGTCGTGGTCCCGCAGCCGGATGAACAGCCAGCCGCTGCGCATCCCACGATCAATATAGCCCAACCCGGTCAATGCTGTCGCAATGTCGTCGTGCTGCCCGACCGGGGCAACCATGGCGATATCGAGGATTGGCTTCGCGGCGAGACCTGCAACAGCGGTGCTGCCGATATGATGCAACTTCATCGTCAGGTCTGGTAGTGCCGCTTTGATCCCCGCGCATTCGGTTTCAAAAAGCGCAGGCCAGGACCGGTCGTATTCTGAAAGCAGGAGGGCGCCCTGCTTCAGGCCGAGCGGGTGACTGCCCTCAGGGCTAGCCGACATTCGCGCGGTCAAGCTGGCCGCGCAGCTCTTCCGCCTCGTGGCGGGCGTCGCGCAGGCCGTCCATGGCGGCGCGCAGCTCGGCCTCCGTTTGTGAAAGCTGGTTCGTCAGCTCGGCCTCGCGCTGCTGCAGATACGTGATCGCCTGATCGCGGGTTTCTTCCGCGTCGTGCAATGCCTTTGCCATCTGGTCCAGCTCGGCCACATCGGCGGTGGAAACGCGGCTGAACCGCTGCACAAGCCAGCACATCAGGTAGCCCACGGTAAAGGCCACCATCAAAATGATGGCCGTGGCGATAACGAACTCGGTTCTATTCACTCGGACTACCCTCGGTCTCAACAGTGCTGCCGGCCTCGGTGGCGGCTGCGGCCTCCTCAGTGGCGGGGGCGCGGGCGTCTGTCAACAGCTTGAACTCGATCCGGCGGTTCGCTTCTCGTCCTGCTTCGCTGCCATTGTCGGCAATGGGCTGGGCCTCGCCATAGCCGCGCGCGGTCATGTTGCCGGTGCGCACGCGGCGTTGTTGCAGGGCGATAAGCACGGCGTCGGCGCGTTGCTGGCTGAGTTCTTCATTCATGATCTCGCGGCCCTGGCTGTCGGTGTGGCCGCCGATCTCCATTTGTACGCGCTCGCATTGTTTGGCTATCGCGGCAATGGCCTCGATCGTGGCTTCGGCGCTGCCGGAGATATCGGCGGAGGACGGTTCGAACGCGATTTTCCCTGCCGCCAGAACCCCATTGATCCGGTCCACGCATTCCTCCGGGGTGGGGATGTTCAGGGTCGTATCCAGCAGCTCGTCATAGCGCACGGCAATCTCGAAATTGTCGTTGTCGGCCAGTTTGTCGGCCAGCAAGCGCGACACGGTGTCGGAGGCCTGCTTGTCCCCGCTCACGCCGCGCAGTTCCAGATAATCTTCCTGCACGATCACCGCCCCATGTTCGAGCAGTGCCAGCGCCTCAAGACCGGCCAGCACCCGGACAGGCCAATTGGTGGGCAGGTTTTCGTCGTCGCGGGTGGCCAGATACACTTGATTGCTGCCAAATTGCGCGCGGGCATAGGAGCCTACGATCTCCTCCACACTGTCGCCAGGCAGGCGGCCGCGCATTTGCAGCAGGCCTTCGGGGCTATGGGTGGCGACGAATTCGGGGATCTCCCCCTCCCCGTCACCGCTCGTGTCGATCTTCTCGGGGAGGACGGCGTGTAGCGAGAATACGTCCGGCAAGGTCGCGTCCAGATCGCCCACCACCCGGTCAAACGTGGCCTGCGGCGTGTCGTCCAGCGCGACAAGCGTGATGTCGGCATCGGAGAATGTCAGCGCGCCGCCGCCCATCTGGTTTAGCCCGTTGATTGCGATCTCCACGGCTTCCGCCCAGCTGCCAGAGGGCACACCCAAACCGATGGCGCAGGTAGGGCGGTCGGGCAGGGTGGCGACGGCCCCCGCGGCACGCAGGATCGCGTCGCGCGCCTCCGCCGTATCGGCGGAGCAGGCGTCAAACGTGCCCGCGCCATCAGCGATCTGGTAGCGCAGCGTGAACGGGCTGATTACGGGGCGGGGCGCCGTGATGTTGAGGACCAGCTGCACATTGCTGGGCGCGGCGCGGGCAAGCTCCGTCTCGATGCGGCGCTTGTCCTCGGGGCTTTCGGAGATCGCGGTGATCTCCACCCGGTTGGCGGAAACTGAGATTTTTGATTTCGGCAGGTCGTTCAGCGCCCGCGTGGCGTAGCCCACAGCCAGATCCCACCCGCGCGGGGTCGGAAAATTGGCGGTTTCCAGCATCTCGGTGACTTCGCTGTCATCGGTCATCAGGTCTTCGATGGTGGCGGCAAAGGCGTCCCGGCCGGCTTCTTCCGGGATCAGCCCGATCAGGGAGACGCCGTTTTCGTTGCGCAGCATCTCGACGGCAAAGCGGGGCGGCTCGATCAACTCGGACGCCTGGACGCCCATGTCGTCAACGATCCTGTCAGGGTCCACAATCCGGCCCACGGCGCTGACAAGGCGGAACCGGGTGGCCTCATCCGGGGCGGTGCCGCGCAGCAGTACCTGCAGCCCGTCGGTCGACACCTCCGCCCAGTCATGCCCGCCAACAATCAACGCGTCATTCACAACCTGGGCCGACCGCGTCTCGATCCAGCCCGCGGCAAGGTATGCCCCCCCGACGGAGAGCCCGCTGGCAACAAGGAACGCAACAATCGTCTTGGGCTTCATGACAGATGACTCGCTATTGGTGGCTGGCGGAGACTACCGGCTGGCGCCTGGGGTTTCAATCAAAGCAGCGCGGCAAGCGCGAGAAACAGCGCAGCGATCAGCCCGGCATCGCGGTTGGACCGAAAGAGGCGCATGCAGTTTTCCCAGTCCTCCGTGTCAAGCTGTCCCAGCTGCCACATCATGTGCAACCCGATCCCCCAAGGCCCCGCCAACGCGAGGGCCAGCACCAACACGTTGCGATCCTCACCCGGTACCAGCGCCAGCAGCACCGCCAGCCCCATCAGAAGCACCGTGGCGATCAGGAAGACGCGCAGCCATTTCCCCGTGTTTTCACCGAAAAGCCGCGCCGTGGATTTGACCCCGATCAGGGCGTCATCCTCCTTGTCCTGATGGGCGTAAATCGTGTCATAGAAGAGCGTCCAGGCGATGCCCGACAGGTACAGAACCACCGCAGGCCAGCCGAGCGACCCGGTATGCGCCGTCCAGGCCAACAGCGCGCCCCAGTTGAAAGCGAGGCCCAGAAACACCTGCGGCCACCATGTGAAGCGCTTGGCAAAAGGGTAGACCGCCACCGGCAGCAACGCCAAAATGCCTAGCCCGATGGCCGCCACGTTGAAGGTCAACAGGATGGCAAAGGCCACCAGTGCCTGCACGACCAGCCAGACCATCGCCTGTTTGACGCTGACCTGCCCTGACGGGATGGGCCGCGACCGGGTGCGGGCGACTTGTGCGTCGATGGCGCGGTCCGTGATGTCGTTCCACGTGCACCCCGCCCCGCGCATCAGGAAGGCGCCGATGGCGCAGCCCGTGATGATCCAAAGATCAAACCACCGCAGGGAGGTGGCCGCCGCTGCCAGCAACACGCCCCACCAGCAGGGCAACAGCAGCAGCCATGTGCCAATCGGCCGGTCCGCCCGGCTGAGCCGCAGGTAGGGCCGCGTCCAAGCAGGCGCGTGGCGGTCGACCCAATTGTCCGGCACCGCGTCAATGACTTGGCCGTCAGCCGTCAGCCCCTCTGGCGCTTGCGCGTTCTCGGTCATAGGTTGCCCTCATGGCGGAAGCAAAGATCAGATTATCTGTAGAGCAGGACCTGGCCCCCGGCAATTCGGTTCCGCTGGACCGGGACCAGGCGAACTACCTGTTCAACGTTATGCGGCTTGGGCTTGGCGCGTTGATCTTGCTGTTTAATTCCCGTGACGGGGAGTTTTTGGCCGAGGTCGTGGATGCGGGCAAACGCCGCGGCATGCTGCAGGTGAAGGGTCAGACAAAACCGCTGCAACTGCCCCCCGACCTTTGGCTGCTTTTCGCGCCGATCAAGAAGGCGCGCACCGACTTCATCGTCGAAAAGGCGGCAGAGATGGGCGCGGCCCGCATCTGCCCCGTGACTACGCAATTCACCAATTCGGACCGGGTCCGGCAAGACAAGCTGCAGGCCCATGCTCGCGAAGCGGCGGAGCAATGTGGCGGCACCTATGTGCCGCAGGTGGCGGAGCTCGCCCGGCTGTCATCCGTCCTGAACGACTGGCCCGCGGACCGGCAGCTGATGTTCTGCGACGAGGCAAGGGTGGGGCCGGCCGAGACTTTGACGCCGGCAAGTGGCTGCAAATGGGCCATTCTGATTGGGCCGGAAGGCGGGTTTTCGCAAGACGAACGCGCCCGGCTGCATGCGTTGCCGCAAACCCTGCCGATCAGCCTTGGCCCAAGAATTCTGCGCGCCGACACGGCGGCGGTCGCAGCCCTGACCCTGTGGCAGTTCAGCTTGGGGGATTGGGCATGACCGTCAGCCCCGTCACCGAAGGGGACCTTCCCCAATGTCTCCATTTCATGGAAGGCCATACCCGTGACGCCATGTTTCCGCTTGGCAACCTGCAGGATTTCGGGCTGGCCTGCCCTGAAAACACCGCACCGCGCGCCATGTCCTTTTTTGCGTTTAGGCAAGGCGGTGCGATCATCGCAGTTCTCGGCCAATCCCGCGAAGGCGCGCTGTTTCCGATCTTTGGCGATACCCCGCCTGACCTTTATGCTGCGTTCCTGCCCTTTATCGGCAAGACTGTGTCGGGGGTAATGGGGCCGCAATCCCAAGTACGCCCGCTTCTGGATCTGCTTGGTGTCGACAAGGACCGAAAGCTCGACACAGATGAGCCGCAGCTTGACCTCGATCTGGCCGATCTAAGCTTGCCTCAAGAAGGTGAGATCAGCCTGACGCCAATCACCCCGGATCTGTTTGAACAAGCCTTGGATTGGCGCGCGCAATATGACGTTACCTTACTGAACACACCGCCGGATCAGGCACGGATCGGGGCCCGCCACAATATCGCCCGCTACATCGAAAGAGACAGCCACCGTATGCTGCTGCGGGGCGGCACCCCCGTCGCCATGACCGGCTTTAACGCGCGTTACGACGGCCATGTTCAGATCGGCGGTGTCTTCACCCCGCCCGCTTTGCGCGGCCATGGCTATGCGGGCATCGCCATTTTGTTGCATCTGGCAGAGGCCCGATTGGAAGGGGCCGCCCATGCCACGCTCTTTGCGGCGAGCGACAGCGCCGCCCGCGTCTACCGCCGTATCGGCTTTGCCGATTGCGGCCGTTACTCTCTGGTGCTGTTCAGCCCTCAAGAGGGGCGCGCATGATACGCCCCGAAGTCATCGCCCTATTCCGCCGCTACGCGGAGGTCATTGCCGGAGCGCTGATTGCCGCAATCGGCATTTGGCTGCTGACCCGGCCGAATGTTCTGGCCAAGATCATCGGCGCGCTGGTTTTGGGCACTGGTCTTGTCATGGCGGCAGCGGCTTTGCGCCGCATCGCCTTCAAGACCGATCGAATCGGCCCCGGCGTGGTGGAGGTCGACGAGCGGCAGATCAGCTATTTCGCGGCGGACCAGGGCGGCGCGGTTTCCATCGAGGCGCTGGTGCGGGTCACCGTGGTCACCACCAGCGACGGGCCGTGGGCCGAGGATATGCACTGGCTGCTCGAAGAAGACGGCGGCGCGCGGCTGCTGATCCCGAACGCGGCTGCCGGGACCGAGAAGCTGTTTGACGCCTTCGCCGCCCTGGACGGCGTGGACTATTCGATGGCGACCAAGGCCATGGGGTCGGTCGGCAATGACAGCTATGTGATTTGGGCCAAACCCCGCGCCGCGCTGCATTGACTTCCCCGCCCTCGCGTTTCATCCCTGCCCGCAACAACCCAAGATCGGAGCCAGCACATGTCCATACCACAATCCGGCGGCGGCCCGATCACCGATCATTCCCAACTGGCGGGCTATCTGGCCGATGGCTGCAAGCCCAAAGAAGCCTGGCGAATCGGCACAGAGCACGAGAAATTCGGCTATTGCGAGGATACCCACCAGCCGCTGCCCTATGACGGTGCGCGCTCCATCAAGGCGATCCTTGAGGGGCTGCGCGACGAGTTTGGCTGGCAAGCGGTCAATGAAGGCGACACGATTGTGGGGCTGGTCAAGGACGGGGCCAATGTCTCGCTAGAGCCGGGCGGGCAGTTGGAGCTATCCGGCGCGCCGCTTGAGACCATCCACGAGACCTGCGACGAGGTGAACCAGCACCTCAAGGAGGTGCAGACCGTGGCCGACCGCATCGGCGCGAAGTTCATCGGTCTGGGGGCTGCGCCCGAATGGACGCATGAGCAGATGCCGCTGATGCCCAAAGGCCGCTACAAGCTGATGGACGCCTATATGGACACCGTCGGCACCCACGGCAAACAGATGATGCGGCGGACATGCACGGTGCAGGTCAATCTCGACTTCTCGTCCGAGGCCGACATGGTCAAGAAGATGCGCGTGGCCGTCGCACTGCAGCCGATTGCGACGGCACTTTTCGCCAACTCCCCGTTTTTCGAAGGCGCGGTAAACGGCCACAAATCCTGGCGCTCCCGTGTATGGCGGGGCCTGGACGACGCGCGCACCGGGATGGTGCCTTTCATCTTTGACGAGGGGTTTGGCTTTGAGGCCTGGGCGGAATGGGTGCTCGATGTGCCGATGTATTTTGTTTACCGCGATGGCAAATATGTCGACGCGCTCGGACAGTCCTTCCGCGATTTCCTGAAAGGGGAGCTCCCCGCGCTGCCCGGCGAAACGCCGACCCTGTCAGACTGGGCCGACCATCTGACCACCGTTTTCCCGGAGGCCCGGGTCAAGAAATTCATCGAAATGCGCGGCGCCGATGGCGGCCCGTGGCGCAGGCTTTGCGCGCTGCCGGCCTTCTGGGTCGGGCTGACCTATGATCAAAGCGCGCTGGATGCGGCCTGGGATATGGCCAAAGGCTGGGATGCCGAGACGCGGGAGGCGCTGCGCGTGGCCTCCTCCGTCGATGGGCTGCATGCGCAGGTGGGCGGCTTGAAAATGCACGATCTGGCGCGCGAGGCCGTCGAGATCGCTGAGCTTGGCCTGAAGAACCGGGCGCGTCCCGGTGCGGGTGGGCTGGTGCCGGACGAGACGCATTTCCTGAATGCTTTGAAAGAGAGCATTGCAAGCGGCGAGGCGCCAGCAGATGAGCTGCTGCGCCATTATCATGGCGACTGGGGCGGCGATCTGAGCCGGATTTACGAGGCCTATAAATATTAGCGGCGCCCCCGTTAGGGAACGCCGCGTTTATTGGTTCATGGGGCAGGTGTTGCAACCGCCTTCAGATTTGCGATGGCCTGAGTGAAGCCCAGACCCAGGCAAAGGCTGGCCACCCCAAGGCCGGTCAGCAACCCGAATTGCCAGAATTGCCCGAATATCGGGACGATCAGGGCCGCCAGAAACACGCCGCCAATCCCGATGGCGACAAAGGCCGTGGTGATGCTGGTCACCGCCGCTTTCAGCGCGGGCACCGCGTTCGGACATTCGGTCATCGAAGTCCCGATCCGGGTGATCATCACGGCCAGCATGAACAGCACGCCGAAGGCAATTACGAAGTAGGTCAGAAGTGTCAGGGCCATTTGGGGCCTCCTTTCAAGGTTGGGTTGGGGTGAAGCGCGGACGCCGGAAGCGGCCATAGAGGTAGGCAAAGGCGGCGGACCAGAGCGGCGCGAAGAAGCTGCCAAAGAAAAGATACATGCCTACGGTGTCCTCGACATCGCTAGCGCTGGCCAAGCTTCCGGCGGCAATAGCCGCCACGACGATAAAGTTTAAAAGCAGTCCCAGTGCAGCAAATTGCAGCTGTCCCATTTGGCCGCGGGCCAGCAACCACAGATAGGCCGGTGTGCCCAAAGTAAGATACATTGGCGCGCCAAGGGGGATTGCGAAAACCGGGATCAGCAGAACCCAGAAGAACAGCAAGGCGATCATAAACGGCGCGAGCAGAAGCGCCCCTACAAACGCCAGAGGGTCGATGATTTGTGTCGGGCGGCTCGGGCTCATCTGAAACCATGGTCGCGAAAGTATTCCTTGCCTTGCAGTTATTTCTGTCATGAGAGAAACTCCGGTTCAAAATTTTTTGCCAAAAAGGGCGTCGGTCAGGTCAGCTTTTGGATTTCGGTAAGAAGCGGGCGATCTTGGCGCCTAGTTTCAGCGCCGCCAGTTGGGTGCCGCGCGGCAGGTCGCGCACCTCTTTGTACCAATCGTCAAACATTTGCATCGTCTCCAACGTCTCCACCAT
>CALHHY010000082.1 GCA_938030665.1 uncultured Litoreibacter sp.
TGCAGCCAAGTTCACCTCACATTCCGACCCCGCCAGTCAACGCCGCTCGTGAGGTTGCTGCGCAATGCAATGCCGGTAGTAGAAAGCAGCTCCCAAGCGCCTGCTCTCTTGAGCTGTTCCGACAGCTACCTGATCGACACCCGGAACGCCTGATTGCAAACCCGGCCTACGGCACCGGGTCGCTTCTGGGTTGCTTGGCGGACCGAAAGATCGCGCCGCATATTCCTGTCTTCGACAAGTCCGGTCGCAGTGATGGGACATGAATGCGACCGGACGTTGATCAGGACGTCGCGAACGATCAATACATCTGCCCCGGGGGCCATGCCCTCAAGCAGTTCCGTCGTAACCACCCCGCCCCCAACCGTGGACCAGCGCGCAAAGTTACGTCGCGCTATCCCGCCTTGAAGGAAGCCTGTCAGGCCTGCCCATCCAACGCAAAGTATTGACCCGACGCTGATCCCCGTAAGATCTGGGCGAAGAAACTGAAGACGCCCACGAAGTCGCCTGCGACATCGCCAAGACCAAACAGCACGACCTTTCAATGAAGCTCCGAAAGAAGGTCAAGACGCTCTTCGCCCACCTCAAATGGATTATTGGGCTAGGCCGGATCCGAATGCGTGGCCCATGCGGCGCAAATGACGAGTTCCTCCTCGCCGCCACCGCCCAAAACCTCCGCAAACTGGCCATAATCTGTCCCGCACCGCAGCAAATTTGCAAAGCCTGACAGAAAAGGCGCTTGAGCTTTGAATTCGAGACCACCTTCCGCGCCAGAAACACGCTGTTGCTCCACGGAACCGGCTCCATCAGGACCTTCGCTGCTTGAGGGAAACAGTAATCGTCAATGGTGTAGAGATGCTGACCGCTGGCGGTCGGTCCGATTCCCGAGGGCAATTACAAAATTGAGCATCAGCCTTGCCGCGAACAGGCAACCGTATTTATTTTCAGCTTCGCTTTGACTTTCGGCGCAATGTCTTTCTGACGTCTGAACCGTCAACCAACGGGTTACCTGCGCCTGCCAAAAGCAAACCTCATAATGATTATAGATTTTATGAAATTGCTTCAGACGAACACCCGTGTCATGCGCAGACGCGCATGACATAGAAAGGACCTACCATGCCCTCCAGCTTCGATGATACCCTGAGCCGCCTTTTGGCAAGCAGGGATTGGCTCTTAGCCGATGGTGCCACAGGCACGGAGCTGTTCAATATGGGGTTGCAGTCGGGGGACGCGCCTGAGCTATGGAACGCGGATCACCCGGAACGCATCAGACAGCTCTATCAGGGCCCGGTGGATGCGGGTTCGGATATTTTTCTGACCAATTCGTTTGGTGGCAACGCATCTCGGCTAAAGCTGCATGACGCGCAAACGCGCGTGTTCGAGTTGAACAAAAGCGCCGCCGAAATTGGCCGTGAGGTCGCGGACAAGGCCGGCAGGCCAGTCGTCGTTGCGGGCTCCATGGGGCCGACGGGCGAGATTATGGAGCCCATCGGCAGCCTGTCCCATGCGCTGGCGGTTGAGATGTTCCACGAACAGGCAGAAGGATTGAAAGCGGGCGGCGCTGATGTGCTGTGGGTGGAGACGATCTCGGCACCGGAGGAGATGAAAGCCGCTGCGCAAGCCATTGAACTTGCCGGCATGCCCTGGTGTGGAACAATGAGCTTTGATACCGCAGGCCGCACCATGATGGGCGTGACGGCCCCTGCCCTGGCCGCGCAGATGGACCGGCTGAAACACCCGCCGCTTGCCTTCGGCGCGAATTGCGGTGTGGGTGCGTCTGACCTGCTGCGCACCGTTCTGGGCTTTGGCGAAACCCCGAAACATGTCATTGCAAAAGGCAATGCCGGGATCCCCAAGTATCATGATGGGCATATTCATTACGACGGCACGCCGGAGCTGATGGCGGATTACGCCGTTCTCGCCCGCGATGCGGGCGCCCGGATTATCGGCGGTTGCTGCGGCACGACGCCTGCCCATCTGCGCGAAATGCGACATGCGCTGGAAAACCGGCCGAAAGGGGAAGTTCCCAGCCTGGAGACCATCGCCGCGACTTTGGGCGGTTTCTCTTCGGATAACGATGGCACAGAAGCAGAGCCCGCCAAACGCCGGGAGCGCGCAAGCGGACGCCGCCGAGCACGCGCTTGATCCTGCCTGGTTTGAAATGCGGCCCCTTTTGCCATTTCAAAACAGGCTGAGTTGCCCCCCCGCCGCCTCGGGCACCTGAAAAAGGTCGCACCGCAGCGGCGGCATGGCGCGCTGCAAACCATAGCGGGCGCAGGCCTTTCGGTAACGCTGCTGGATCATCCGCGCATATTCCCCCGTCCCGGTCATGCGCGTCCCAAACTCAGGGTCGTAGTCTTTACCACCATGCATTTCACGCACCCGCGCCATCACGCGTTTCGCCCGGTCCGGAAAGTGCGCGGCGAGCCATTCCTGGAACAGCGGAGCAACCTCGCGCGGCAATCGCAGCGGAATCACGCTGGCCGAAACCGCGCCTGCATCCCGCCCGGCCTTAAGCAAAGCCTCAAGCTCATGATCTGTGAGCCCCGGGATCAGGGGCGACGCCATCAGCCTCACCTCAACGCCTGCGCGGGCGAGCCTTTCGATCGTCTGCAAACGTCGTGCGGGCGACGGCACACGGGGCTCGGCCTTGCGCGCGACACCCGCCTGCAACGTCGTGACGGAGATCCCGACCCGCACCAATCCAAGCTCCGCCATATCTGTCAACACATCCAGATCGCGTTCGATCAGGCACCCTTTGGTCACGATAGCCACGGGGTGCCGGAACTCCGACAAAACCTGCAAGAGCCCTCGCATGATCTGGTATTCCATTTCAAGCGGCTGATACGGGTCCGTATTGGTGCCAATTGCGATCACTTTCGGAACGTAGCGCCGCGCGGCAAGGGCCCGGCGCAGCAGTTGCGGCGCCATCGGGCGAGCAATCAGCCGGGTCTCGAAGTCCAGACCCGGCGACAGGCCAAGATAGGCGTGGCTGGGCCGCGCAAAGCAGTATATGCACCCGTGCTCGCAGCCCCGGTAGGGATTAACGGAGCGGTCAAAGCCCAGATCGGGCGAGCGGTTATAGGTGATGATGCTACGCGGCTCCTCAGTGCTGACCTCGGTGCGCAAAGGGGCCGCATCCCCCTCCCCCTCCCACCCGTCATCCACAGCCACGGTCTGGTATTTTTCAAATCGGTTGGTGCGATTGCTGCCAGCGGCCCGACCACGGCGCTGTGCTGCAGGAAAGGTTTCCTTAAACTCCATGCAAATAGAATGGAACAAATAAAGAACACTTACAACCTCAGGTCGGTCACGTCTTCGCGCGTGTCGTAATTTATATTGCGCAGGCGGCGCGTTAGGGCCAGTTTCGGCAAGACATTCATTCAGAGGGCCTCACTCATGTCCGATCAAGAAGACGATATCATTCTCAGCGAGCTCAACGACGAAGAGCTTGTAGCGCAGATGTTTGACGACCTTTATGACGGTCTGAAGGAAGAGATCGAAGAAGGTGTTAACATCCTGCTGGAACGCGGATGGGCACCATACCGCGTTCTGACCGAGGCCCTTGTCGGTGGCATGACCATTGTCGGCAACGACTTCCGTGACGGCATTCTGTTTGTGCCGGAGGTTCTGTTGGCCGCTAATGCCATGAAGGGCGGGATGGCCATCCTGAAACCACTTCTGGCCGAAACCGGCGCACCGCGCGTTGGCAAGATGGTCATCGGCACGGTGAAGGGCGACATTCATGATATCGGCAAAAACCTCGTCGGCATGATGATGGAAGGCGCCGGGTTCGAGATCGTAGATTTGGGCATCAACAACGCGGTGGAGGCCTATCTGGAAGCGTTGGAGGTCGAGCAGCCCGACATTCTGGGCATGTCCGCCCTGCTGACCACGACCATGCCCTACATGAAGGTCGTCATCGACACGATGGTCGAAAAAGGCATCCGCGACGATTACACCGTGCTGGTTGGCGGCGCGCCACTGAACGAGGAATTTGGCAAGGCCATCGGCGCCGATGCCTATTGCCGGGACGCCGCGGTCGCGGTTGAGACCGCCAAGGAATTCATGGCCCGCAAACATAATCAGCTTGCTGCTGGCTGACCAGTAAACTGGCGAAACAGACAAACGGTCGCGACCAAGCGCTTATTGAAGCCGGTCGCGTCCGTGCCTACCTGAAGGTGGATGAAGAAAAACATGCCTCTGACCCGCCTGCTTCTGATCCTATGCTACGTCATTGTCGCGGCCGGCATCACCGTGTTTCTGGCCGCGCAAATGCAGCCGGGCGGCCAGGCCGGTAACATCACGGCGCTTATGCTGCCTCTCGCCATGCTCGCCGGTCTTGTGATCCGCGCCCTGAACAAGAGGCTGAACCGTGACCCGTCTGAATGACGCCGCGCTGAACGAGAAAGGTCTGGCGGCGGCTGGGTCGGGCAAGGTTCTGCTGCTGGCTTGCGGGGCATTGGCACGCGAAATCCTGGCCGTGAAGGAGGCAAATCAGTTGGACCATCTGGTGCTCGCCTGCTTGCCCGCAAAATATCACAACACACCTGACAAAATCATTCCAGCCATCCGCGAGGCCGTTACCGAACACCGCGCCCATTACGACCGGATCTTCGTCGTCTACGCCGATTGTGGCACGGGCGGGTTGCTTCAAGCCGAATGCGAAAAGCTGGGCGTAGAAATGCTGCAAGGCCCCCATTGCTACAGCTTTTTCGAGGGCAACAGCCGCTTTGCCGAGCGTGACGAGATAACAGCCTTCTACCTAACCGATTTTCTGGTACGCCAGTTCGACGCCTTCGTGACCGAGCCTTTGGGGCTCGACCGACACCCAGAGCTCAGGGACATGTATTTCGCCCATTACGAAAAGCTGGTCTTTCAGGCCCAAACCCACGACCCGTGCCTTGAGGAAAAGGCCCGAACCTGTGCGAAGCGGCTGGGCCTGAAATACGAATACCGCTTCACCGGTTACGGTGATCTTGAGACGGAACTGCGGGCGTTGTGACGATTTGCTGTTGGGCGCAGGAAACTCTCAGGGAGAGTTTGGGCCCAGCTTTTCGGCGAAAAGCAGTCAGCGCGTCTTAGGCTACGGCAGCGACCTGATGGATACGCTCCACCATCGCTCGCAAACCGTTTGAACGCTGCGCCGACAGGTGATCATTGAGGCCCAACCGGCCAAGCTCTGCCGTGGCGTTGACCTTCGCGATATCCGCCACCGGCAGCCCCGCATATAGCGCATGCAGCACCGCAATCAGCCCGCGCACAATCATCGCATCGCTTTCACCTTCAAAATCAAAAACCCTGTCGATGATGCGCGGATGCAGCCAGACCTGACTTGCGCAGCCATCCACCTTGGTGGCAGGCACTTTCAGTGCGTCGTCCAATGGCGGCATGGCCTTGCCCATGTCGATCACCTCGCGGTACCGGTCTTCCCAATCATCGAGGAAGGTGAATGTCTCGACCAGCTCTTCAAATTTTTCCTGCGCCACCGGGCCCACCTTGGATGATTTACCTTGCCGCTGAGGTATAGCGCCTTGCGGCGCGGGGTCCACCAGCTTTGCCTTTTCAAAGCCCGGACCTTGCGCTACCCCTTGAGGGTGGGAGTGCGCGGCGGATAGACCGCCCCGAGGGGTGTGAGCGATGAAACAAACCATTCTGGCAGCAGCGGCGGTAAGCCTTCTTCTAGGCGGATGCGCCCGCGTGGCCGACAGCCGGTTCAACCCGTTCAACTGGTTCGGGCAAAGCCAGTCAGAACCCGTTTCGGTCGAGGTCACCGAGGCCACTCAAGACGGCCGTCTGCTGATCGACCAGGTCACCGAGCTGGCCGTGGACAGAACACCCACCGGCGCGATCATCCGCGCCGTTGGGCTGCCACAAACACAAGGTTTCTGGGATGCGGAGTTGGTGCGCGTGCCAGGCGGCGCCCCAGGCGTTGCGACATACGAATTCCGGGTGCTGCCCCCGGTCACGCCAAACCCGCAATCCACCCAGCAATCGCGTGAGATTATTGCCGGCGCGTTTCTGACAAATCCGCAACTGAACCGCGTTCGCACCATCGTGGTGACGGGTCAGCGTAACCAGCGATCCCTCCGCCGCTGACGCAAAGCCCGCGGGCAAACCCGGACCGCGCGGGGTCAGCCGTTCAGGGCAATAATACGCACGGTGGCGCCGTCAGCGGTCAAAGCGACCTCCCCTCGGCAGAGGCGCAGCGCGTCTTCCCCGAAGACCTGACCGCGCCAGCCGGTCAGCGCCAGCCCGTCGCGTTCGCCCATGGCGATGTCGTCTAGATCAGAGGCGGTAGCGATCAGCTTTTGGGCCACGCCGGCCTCCTCAGACTTGGCTTTCAGCAGCACGCGCAACAGATCAGCCAAGGCGGCGTTAATGGCGCTTTTGTCGCGCGCGGGCGGTACTTTCGGCATCTCCTCGGGCGGGCAGTTCAGCCCGGCCTCCACCGCCGCCAGAATGCCGTCGGCAATATCGCCTTTGCGCGCCTCGCGCAGAAGCAGCCGGGATTTGCCCAGATCATTCAGTGTCTTGGGCTTGGTCGATGCCAGCTCTAACAGCGCGTCATCCTTGAAGACCCGGCTACGCGGCACGTTTTTGCGCTGCGCATAGCCCTCGCGGAAATGGGCCAGTTCGCGCACGATTGCCAGAAACTTCGGCGCATTGGTGCGCACCTTCACCCGGCGCCACGCTTGTTCGGGCTCGATCACATAGGTGTCGGGGTTGCGCAGCACGTCCATCTCTTCCTCGACCCACGGAATCCGCTTGGTCGCGGTCAAACGGTTGGCGAGATATTCGTAAATGACGCGCAAATGTGTGACGTCTGCCAGCGCGTATTTCTTTTGGGCATCAGAAAGCGGCCTGCGCGACCAATCAGTGAAGCGCGAGGACTTGTCGACGGATGATTTCACGATCTTGCGCACGAGCGTCTCGTAGCCGACCTGCTCCCCAAAATTGCAGACCATCGCGGCCACCTGAGTATCAAATAGAGGAGCCGGGATGACGCCCCCCTCGACATAGAAGATCTCCAAATCCTGGCGCGCCGCGTGGAAAACCTTCACGACGCCGGGGTCGCGGAACAAGGCGTAGAGCGGCTCCAGCGACATGTCCGCCCCCTCAATCGGGTCGACCAGCACCGCGTCCGCCTCAGGATCATCGCCGGCGACGGCCAACTGGATCAGGCAGAGCTTGGCGTAATACGTGCGCTCTCGGAGGAATTCGGTATCGACCGTGACATATGGGAATGTGGCTGCATGGGCGCAGTAGGCCGCAAGGTCGTCAGTTGTTGTGATGGTTCTCATGTGGGTCCGGCAATTATTCTTTGTTCTTTTCTGCCCCTACAGGCGAACGCTACTCTTATAGGACAAAAAATGAAAGAGCGGTTTGTCACGTTGCGTCACAGCCAGTGTAGTCCTGCCTGCTGCGGTCCCCTTGCGCAAATCGCCGCAGCGTCGCGGGGTAGATCACATGTTCCAGCCGCAGTACTTTGGCGGCAAGCGTCTGGGCCGTCTCGCCGTCATCAACTGGCAACCGCGCCTGACAAAGGATCGGGCCGCCATCCAGTTCTGCCGTTGCCTCATGCACCGTGCACCCGGCCTCCGCGTCGCCGGCGGCGAGCGCGCGGGCATGGGTGTCGAGCCCCTTGTATTTTGGCAGCAGCGAAGGGTGGATATTCAGCATCCGCTTGTGCCACTTCGCCATAAAACCCGGCGTCAGGATGCGCATGAAACCGGCAAGGCAGATGATGTCCGTCTCTGCGGCCTCAAGCTGGTGATTGATTTCCGCCTCGAAGCGCGCGCGGTCAGACCCGAAGGGCTTATGACTGACGGCCGCCACCGGCACCCCCATTTGCGCGGCCTTGCTCAGCCCGCCTGCATCGGGGTCGTTGGAGAAAACCAGACAGGGGCGAGCGGGATGGGAGCGGTCCATGCTTTCGACAAGCTTGACCATGTTCGACCCGCCGCCGCTGATCAGAATAGCTACATTCTTGGTCAAGCAAGCTGCCCTTGATATTGGACACCGTCCCCGGCGATGACCTCGCCCAGGCGGTAGACGGTCTCCCCCGCACCGATCAGCAGCGCTGCCACTGCCTCCGCGCGGGCCGGCTCCACGATCAACACCATGCCAATACCGGCATTGAAAGTTTTCAAAAGCTCCGCCTCAGCCATGCCGCCCTGTTGTGAAAGCCATGCGAAAACCGGCGGCAATTGCCAACTGCGAAGGTCAATCGATGCCGCCATCCCCTGCGGCAAGACACGCGGGATATTTTCCGTCAACCCGCCGCCGGTGATATGCGCCAAGGCATGGACGCCGCCTGCCCTGACGGCCTGCAACGCGGGGCGCACATAAAGGCGCGTCGGCGCCAGCAAGGCCGCACCAAGCGTGGCATCCGCAAAGGGCGCAGGGGCATCCCAGGCAAGGCCCGAGCGCTCCACAATTCGGCGCACGAGCGAATAGCCGTTGGAATGCACCCCGTCTGAGGCCAGCCCCAAAAGCACGTCGCCCTCGGAGACATCTGCCGGCAGGCTGCGGCCCCGCTCCATCGCCCCGACCGCAAAGCCCGCCAGATCGAAATCTCCGGCCTGATACATACCCGGCATCTCCGCCGTCTCGCCGCCGATCAGCGCGCAGCCTGCATCCGCGCAGCCTTTAGCGATCCCCTCGATGATGGTGGCCGCGCCGCCAAGTTCAAGCTTGCCGGTCGCGAAATAGTCCAGGAAGAACAAAGGCTCTGCGCCCTGACAGACCAGATCATTGACGCACATCGCGACCAGATCGATGCCGATTGTGTCAAACTGCCCGGTATCAATGGCGATGCGCAGCTTGGTGCCCACCCCGTCGGTCGCGCCCACCAGGATGGGATCGGTGTAGCCCGCCGCTTTCAGATCGAAAAGCGCGCCGAAACCGCCCAGCCCGTCCATGACACCCGGCCGTTTGGTCGCGGCAGCTGCAGGTTTGATGCGGTCGACCAACGCGTTGCCCGCATCGATATCCACGCCCGCATCGGCATAGGTTAAGCCGTTTTTCTTGTCGGTCATACCGCCCCCATCTGTCCGTTGCGCCTGCGATAGAGCAACCCGCGCAGGCTTGCAATCCACCGCCTGCGCACGCCGCTTTTTGCGCGGTCCCGGCGCGTCAGCTGAGAAGGTAATTGAACAACCAGCCACCCGCCGGTGCGCAACCCCATAGCAAAAGCGCCAATGCGGTCGCCACCAGCGGGGCGACCAGAAGCCACCACCCCATTTGCGCCATCACGATGTCATGCAAATGCGCATCCGTTTCAACCTGGGAGAACCCGCTCTGCTCGGGCGCGGCAATCGCCGCCTCCAGCGCGTCCGCCACCCTGCGGTATCGAGCCGAATGCTGCGACAGGATGCCAGCGATCCCCGCAATGATATGCAACGCCGTCGGGATTAGGGTCGTCACCAACAGCGAGATCAACAGCGCCGCGTCGCCCCAGCCGCCTGGGCCCATCAGCCGGTCGCGATACGCCCGCCAGTCAAAGACCAGCCCGTCGGGGACTAAGGGATCGGCGATATCAAGGGTCATCGTTATCGCGGCAATCAGCAGCGTCAGGCAGACGGCGGCGACAAGCAGGTCCAGCAGCAGATCGACGGCCAGACCCAGGATGCCGGGCTGGTCATGCTCGATCCGGCGCAGGAACCACCGCGTCGCCGCGACTGAAATATAGTCAGCAACGGCATTCCAAAAGGGCAGGATCGCGAAGAACAAAAGATAGGCCGTCAGCACCAGCGGAGTGAGCAACACGAAGGACATGACCACGACCACCGCAAGCGTGACCAGACCGGTCAGAAGCCCCGAGTAGTAGAAGGCAATCGCCATTACGAATGTCCCGGAAGGCCACGATGCCCACGGCCACCCCGTCAAGGGCGATGATCGCCAAGCGGGCGAACATCGTCCCGGCCAGCAGGGCTAATCCGAAGGTGACCGCGAAGCTCAGAAACGGCGCGGCGCGCGTCAGGATGCCGCGTCGCCTGTGCGTCTCGATCGTCGCCTCGGTCCTGTTTGCGAAGGCCTGTAACTTGCTCGCAAGCCAGTCCTCCACCCGTTGCCAGTTTCGTGACACGAAGTAGAGCACCGCAATGACGCCGAAAAGCGCCCCGCAGCGCCACAGCCTTTGCCAAAAGTCAAAGCTCTCGGGCAGAAAGACGACCTCGCCCACCTCGCCCGCGTTGAAGATCAACCAGGCCAGCAACAGCGCGATGGAAGGGTAAACCAGCGCCAGAATGATCGAGCGCTCAAACGCCTGCGCGCCAAACAGCGTCTTGCCGTAAAACCCGTCAGCCCAGCTGTTCAGCCGCCCGAGCGCCGCGAAATAGCCCGCCGCCCCATGGGTCCGGTAGCGGTCGCGCAGCAAGGGCCAGCTTTGCGGGTCTGCCAGCTGCTTTTTCAAAGCGGGTCGGAAGATAAAGTAGGACAAGGCTGGCACGATCAGGGCGATCAGCCCCAAAGCGGTGCCCAGCAGGCCGATCAACCCGCTATTCGCCTCGACCCATGGAAACAGCGCCTCCGCGCCTGCACTGGCGGGGGTATCCGCGGCGTCATTGGCCTGATGTGTACTCATAATGCGCTCAACTTATATGCCGACCGTAAATGAAATCGACCCTACCAATGGCGCCACATTAACAACGACGGACCGGCGTGCAAGCCGCCAGAATTTAAGCGCCCCACCCAGAGGTAGTGGGTTGACGCATCCGACATGTCTGATACGCAAAGACCCACGCCATTGGGGGCCTGTAGCTCAATTGGTTAGAGCAGAGCGCTCATAACGCTTTGGTTGCGGGTTCAAGTCCTGCCGGGCCTACCATGACCTTATAAATACAAATGGTATCAGGTGCTTACCTTGGTTGATGCTAGCGAGGCAGCACCAGGTCGACGCTCAGCCCGCCCAAATCGGCACTTTCACCCAGACGCAACGACCCGCCATGGCTGCGCGCGATGTCGGCAGCGATGGCCAGCCCCAGCCCGACGCCCGATCCTTGGTTTTGATTGCGTGCAGCATCCAGCCGGGCGAACGGCTTCAAGGCCTCCTCCCGCGCACTGGCGGGGATACCGGGGCCGTCATCGTCAACCGTAAACCGGACGGAGTTCTCAAGTACCTCCAGCGAGACGCGCGCATTGGTGCCGTAGCGGATGGCGTTGCCAACAAGGTTCTCGAGTGCGCGGGTGATCGCAAGCGGGCGCAGCTTCATGGAGATTGTATCCTTGGGCAGTGCGCCGACCACCACCCGTTGTCCGGCCCGGTGCGATTTGTCGACCAGTTCCTGCAGCAGCACCGTGGGGTCCGCGACCTCCAACGCCTCCGTCGCATCCGCGCGGGCAAAATCAAGAAACGCGGTGATCAGCCCCTCCATCTCGGTTACGTCATCAATCAGCGCCCTGGTGTCAGCGGTTTCCGGCTGCATGGACAGCCCCAGCTTGAGCCGTGTTAGAGGTGTGCGCAGGTCGTGACTGACGCCCGACAGCATCATTGTGCGTTGCTGGGTCTGCCGTTCAATACGAGAGCGCATATTGAGGAAAGCCCCCCCGGCGGAGCGCACCTCGTTCGCCCCGGTCGGATGGTAAGGCACGACCTGCCCTTTGCCGAAGGCCTCCGCCGCTTGAGCCAGCCGCTTAATGGGTTTGAGCTGATTGCGCAGGAATTGATAGGCGATCAGCGTCATCAGCACGCCCGTCAGCACCATCAGCACCAATAGCTGATGCGGATTGCGGGCCGAGACGCGGTTGCGCGGGAAGGACACGCCCAATAGCCCGGCTTGCGTGTCGATGGCCAAATGAACCTCCTTGCGGTCGCGGACGAGGTCGACGCCCATCAATCCGTCCACGCTCCGGTCGAGCGACTCTCGCAGGCGGCGGCCCGACAGATCGTAGAACCGCGCCCGGTCGGCCACCGGTTCTGCGCCAAGGGCCGCGTCGATCCCCAAGACCCCTGCCCGGAACGGCAGCGTTTCAGGTGCTTGTTCAGCCGTTTGGATCAGCAGATTGAGCTGCGGCACCAGATTTTGCGTCATTTGCACCGTCACATCCTCATAGAGGCGTTGAATGAAGGCGAAAGACACGACAATCTGTATCGTGATAATTGGAACCAGCAGGATCAGCGCCGCCCGGCCGTAAAGCCCCCGCGGCAAGTAAGATTTTAGTGTGAAACGGGCCATATCGGGCTCAAGCTAAGCGCCTTGGTGCGCAAGGGAAAGGGCCATGGAAGACCACGCCGCATTCGACCCCGTAATCGGGACGCCCCTGACCCTCGCCCCTGCAATACGCAGAATTTTGGCGCCGAACCCCTCGGCCATGACCTTTCGCGGGACCAACACCTATTTGGTGGGCAACCGCGACATCGCCATCATCGACCCCGGCCCCCCGGACGAGACGCATTTGAACGCCATCATGAACGCGCTCGAAAGCCATCAGCGGATCAGTCATATCTTTGTCACTCACAGCCATATCGACCATTCGCCACTGGCGATGGTTCTGGCGCAGTTCACCGGCGCACGGGTTCATGGCTTTGGCCCAAGCACAGCCGGCCGCGCGCCGGAAATCGCGGAGCTGGCCGAGCTGGGCGGCGGCGAGGGCCGGGACGAAACTTTCATGCCCGACGTTGCCATGGCTCATCTTGACCAGGTCAATGGCAGCGACTGGCAATTGCGCGCCCTGCACACCCCCGGCCACATGGGCAACCACCTATGTTTCGAGCTGGACCTTGCCGACGGCTTCACCGGCCAGGTCTTCACCGGGGACATGGTGATGGGATGGGCTACCTCGATGGTGTCGCCACCCGATGGCAGCCTGTCTGATTTTATGGTCTCGCTTAAGTTGCTTGCGGGGCGGCCAAATCACGAGACCTACTACCCCGGCCATGGCGCCCCGATAGAGGACCCGGAGGGGCGGGTGCTGGGCTTGCTTGCTCATAGGCAGGAGCGCGAGGCGCAAATCATCGAAAAACTGCGCGACGGTGCGGCTGACGCGCCCTCTTTGGCGGCCCGGATCTACACCGATACTGACCCGCGCCTGCTGAGCGCTGCGGCGCGTAACGTATTGGCACATCTCATTGATTTAACCTCGCGCGGGATCGTCGCGCCGGAGGGTGCGTTGACGGAAACAGCGGTTTTTCATCTGAGCTAGATTTTTCGTTCCAAATCACTTGCCGAGCCAAATGACCCTTGCTATACGCGCTGCACCGTTCCGGCGTAGCTCAGCGGTAGAGCAGTTGACTGTTAATCAATTGGTCGTAGGTTCGATCCCTACCGCCGGAGCCAAATAATTCAAGGGCTTAGCAAGTGATTGCTGAGCCCTTTTCATTTTCCACAAAAATGGCATCCGCACAAACGAACTTGCAGGCGTCACCCACCTGCCAGCAACCGCCGCAAGGCGGCAATGTCATCGGGGCGAATGCCATGCATTTTGCCCGGCGACATCTCCAGCGTGACATCAGCCCCCATGCCACCCAGAACCCGGGCGCTCGACCGGACCCGGGCAGCCGGAATGACGGGGTCGCCCTCGTGACAGCCCAGATGGACCGGCATCCGTGCCAGGTGTCCGGGATAGGTGAATGCCTTTTCCGCATGGCCGTGTAGCGCACTGTACGGTCCGCCGTCCCCCTCACCGCTACCCAACAAACCGCCGGACATGGCAACCACCCCACGCCAGGGCTGCGGATGGCGGGCGATGTGTTCGAGCATCAGGCAAGCGCCTTGGCTGAAGCCGGTCAGCACGATCTGGTCAGAGGTGAATCCTCGGGCAAGCAGCCCAGCCGCAATGGTCGAAATGCGCTTTAAGGCGGAGGAAAGGCCGGGTTCGTTCAGGGCAAGTGGGGCCAAGAAAATCTCCGGCCACCAAGATCGTCCGGCAGCTTGCGGGGCGATCCATGCCACGTCGGGTAGGTCCACCTGCGAGGCCAGCCGCAGAATATCCGACGCCACTCCGTTCCGGCCATGAGCTGCCACAACCACCATCCGCGCCTCATCCCAACGGGCGCCAGCATAACGCAGCGCGCAGGATTTGTGCGGATCATCAACGTGCCGTGCTTCCATGGGCTAAACATCCCGCAACCATGGCCCGGTTTCAATCCGCCAACCTGATGGCTGGATGCCAATGCCGCAAGCGCCTATAGTCATAGCGACAAATGCGATAACGGGGGCTTGGCCATGTATAGACGTGATATTGGCGGCTTATTGATTGGATTGGTCGCCTGCGGCTCGGGCCTGCAGGCGCAAACGAACGCGCAGGCGCTCTTATGCGAGGCAGCGGAGACGGGCCGGGTTGCTGAGGTCGTATACGACAAAGACGCCAGCAAGGACTGTCTGCCCCGGTTGGTGGATGTGCATCAGTTGGCCATCGGCAAAAACGGGCAGTATTACATGCATGGCTGGCAAACCCGCGGCTGTACCAAGGGGCGGGATTACGCCTCCAAGCGGATTTTCCGGCTGGACAAGGTGAGGTCCGTGACGTTGATAGACGGCAGTTTTGGCGAGAAATCGCAAGCCGTAAAAGGAGAAGGCAGGGACGGCTGTATCGGCTCAAACTGCTTCATTGCCGAGAATATTTGCGAATAGTAGGGTCGGCTGAAGCCGTCTTCGACCCTTCCGAAACGAAAACAAGGGCGCATGGCTGACGCAGGAATTGCGCGGGCGCCTCGCCAATCCCCTTCAGTCGGACGAGGCTTAGTCTGATTGGGTATGCGTGGGGTCGCCGAACAGCGTGTGTAGTTCTCAACGCAACTGGCCTTGATGGAGGCGCTGCGCAGCCCGCCCGAACGCATCACTCTTTGGCTGGCACGGCTGACCAGGGCCAAGTCGCTCATTAGCGCAACAACGCCATTGCACATCGCGCGCGACGCAGCCCACCCCCCCGTTCATATTCAGCTTCGATTCGGCAAAAAGGCGCGGCAAGAACGCGCATTTGCTCTAACTTCGGCACGAAATCGCCTTTTTTAATTTTTTATTTCTTATACATATCAATTACTTGGTTGGAATATCCGCAAGATGAACCGAAAATGAACGAGGGGTTCTCCGACTGTTAAATGGCAATGCGGCATACCTTGATCATCGAAACACGGGACGTTCAGTCTGCAACCCGCCTCCAAGGGAACGCCCCGCAG
>CALHHY010000083.1 GCA_938030665.1 uncultured Litoreibacter sp.
ACGACGTGTCACCCCATACATCATGCTCGGTACGGCAATACGGATGCGCGGCACACGGACGCGCGGAATTACATGTGCAGAACGATCAGACTCTTCATAAGAAAAAAGCATTTCAAATCCCCCTCACCAAAGTTCGGTAAGACATTTGTTGTCGACTCAGGGCCACAAAGCTACGGGGAACTGGCGTCTATTTTTCCGCTTCGGGCGAATATGCAACACTCCGAATCGGTAGTATCTTTGATTTTAAACGATTATTTAATTAACCATACGTTAACTATTTGATCGCTTACCTAGCGTCAAATATGGCATGAGCCATATACCGCCCTAGATTTATTGAAATAATGTTTCGCATGATGCAGAATTTACGAAATTTTCGCAAAATCAGGTGCGTGCCAGTTTCTAAATCTGGGTTAATGTGTCCCATTAAATGGGAATCAGCCTCGATTCGGAACGCTAATCAAGCCTTGTGCCGGCCTGTTTATCGAACAGATGACAGATGCTGGCAGGCACAGTTGCTGCGAAATAGTCGCCGATCTCCGCCCGGAATTCTTTATCCGCCTTAACCGCGATCATGGCGCTTCCAGAGCGTACCGTGATCATTGTCGCATCTCCCAGCAATTCCATCGAATAAACGGGGGCTTTTACCTCTGCTTCCGCATTAGCCGCCGCTACCGCTGCGTCCTCCGCCCGAAACCCAAGAACAATCGGTCCATCAGGGCCTTGCAGGCCACTCACCGACATGTTTTTTGCAGTAAAAGTCCCATTTTTCAACTCGCCATCGATAAGGTTCATTGCTGGGTTGCCGATAAAGCTTGCCACGAAGGTATTTGCAGGCCGGTCATAGATTTCCGTAGGTGTGCCAACCTGCTGCACGACACCTTTCTCCATCACCACCACGCGGTCGGCCAGCGTCATGGCCTCGATCTGGTCGTGGGTCACATAGATCGTCGTTGCCTGCAGCTCGTGGCTGAGGTTCTTGATCTGCGCGCGGGTAGAGACGCGCAGCTTGGCGTCAAGGTTCGACAGCGGCTCGTCCATCAGGAAGACCTGCGCCTTGCGTACGATAGCACGTGCAAGCGCCACACGCTGCCGCTGACCGCCTGACAGGGCCGCAGGCTTGCGGTCAAGGAAATCATCAAGCTCCACCATGGCGGAGGCCTTCATAACCCGCTCGTGATGATCAGCCTCCGGCACTTTGCGGACCTTCAGCGGGAAGCGGATATTTTCGTAAACCGTCATGTTGGGGTAAAGCCCGTAGGACTGGAACACCATCGAGATGTCGCGGTCCTTCGGGTCGACATTATTGACCAGCCGGTCGCCGATATAAATCTCCCCCTCGGTCGGATCCTCCAGACCCGCGATCATCCGCATGGTCGTCGTCTTGCCGCAACCCGACGGCCCGAGCAGCACCAGAAACTCCTTGTCCGGGATCGTCAGGTCAAAATCCTTGACCCCCACGAAGCTGCCCCAGCGCTTGTTGACGTTCTTGAGTATGATCTGAGCCATGGGATCAGCCTTTCACGGCGCCTGCGGTGAGGCCGCTGACAATTTGACGTTGGAAGAAGAGGACCATCACGAAAAGAGGTGCGGTCGCGGAGACCACGGCAGCGACGGCAAACATCACGTTGCCCTCCGTCTGCGTGGTGCCCAGGAAGGCGGCAATGGCAGGGACCATGGTGCGGCTTTCCTCCTGCAGCAGCATCGCGGCCACCGCGAAGTCGTTATAGGCCAGAAGGAAGCTGAACAGCCCCGTGGTGATCACGCCGGGCCACATGACCGGGATGATCACATAGCGAAACGCCTGAAACTGCGTGCAGCCGTCTACCTTGGCGCTTTCGTCCAGCTCCATCGGGATCTTGGTGAAGAAGCTGTGCAGCATCCACAGCGTGAAGGGCTGGTTGATCGCCACCAGCACGATGATGGTGGTGGGCAGGATGCCCCAAAGGTTCCACGCAAAGAACGGCTGCAAATAGCCCGAAACCAGCGTGATCTGCGGCAAGGCGCGGAAGATAAGCGCGATGATCAGCAGCCAGAACGTGTAGCGGTAGCCCGAGCGTGACAGCGCGTAGCCGCCTAGTGTGCCGAAGGTCAGCGAGATACAGACCACGCTGACGCAGACGATGGAGGTGTTTATGACGGCTTTCCAGAACTCCTCCTGCACCCAAGCGCCCTCGTAGCCCGCACCGGTGAAGGGCCTGCCGTAGGACGCCTCCGTGCGTGGGCCAAACAGCGCGTCGGTCCAATCAGTAATGGAGAAGAAATCCAGCTCGACCTTGAAAGAGCCCCAAAGCGTCCAGAAAAACGGGAAAGCCGCGAGGATCAGCCAGACCACGACAAAGACCCAGATCAGCAGGTTCAGCGCGAGGGAGCGTTGCTGTGCACGTGAGGTTGTCATGGCTCAGGTCTTCCCGTTGAAGTCGCGCCAGGTCCGCACCAGCACCGGGCTGAGCAGGATGGCCACGCAGATGATCGTCAGCACCGAAGTCGCGGCAGCGGAGCTGAGCAACCGCGTCTCGCCACCCAGATCGTTGAAGATGGCCCAACTGAGCGATCGCGCATGGGCCGAGGCGGAGAAGCCGATAATCGGCTCGAACACCCGGAAATTGTCCATCAACTGGATCAGCGCCACAAAGGTCACCAGCGGCATCAGATGCGGCACCACCACATACCGGATGCGCTGCCAACGGGACGCGCCGTCGATCACAGCCGATTCAAGCGTGTCCTGTGGCAAGGTTTGCAGACCGGCATAGAAGATCACGAAGGCGAAGGGCGCAGAATGCCAGACCCCGTAGACCATCAGCGTGATCCAGGTCAGCCCCGTCGATGCCTTTAGGCTAAGCCCCGGATCGCTCGCCGCCCATTGTATGAAAGAGCCCACGACCCCCCGCGCGTCGATCATCCAAAACAGAATGAGGGAGCCGATCAACGGCGGCACAATGAAAGGCAGCAGCGAGAAGAAGATCACCAGCCCTTTGAGCCAGCTCGACAGCGTGTTGACCGCCAAGGCAATGGCAAGACCCGCCAGAATGGTCAGCGGCGTCACAATGAAGGTGTAGGTCAGCGTGAACCCCATGGCACGGTAGAAAGGCAGATTGCCCAACCGGTCGAAAAAGCTGCCCCAGCTAGGTGCCGTTTGCCATAGCTGCCTGACCTCGTTGATGGCCAGATGCCCCCGGTCAAGGTAGATGCCAAGCCCCGCCCATTGCCCCAGCGGCTGGTCGCTCCGCAGGGCTTCCGTCGCTTCCTGGTCGACGGTCGTTTCCTCCGTACAGCCGAAGGGGCCGCAGTTCTCGACCGTGACCAGCACCGCGTCATGCGGCGTGAACAGCGACTGGCTGATAACCGAGAGGATGGGCAGGAAGATGAAAAGGAACATCGCCAGCCCAGAGGGCAAAAAGAACCAGAAAAATGTGCGGTGTTTCATCGGCTAATTGCGCCTTTGTCTCTGCGGGGCTGCGGCCCCGATGCGAGGACTGTTCGGACCTTGAAAAAGGGAGGAGCGCGCCCGGCGCTCCCCCCGTTAGCGTGCGACCCGCTTACTGCAGGAAGCCGTTTTCCTTGGCAGCAGCCGTGTAGGCGGCTTCGACATCGGCCAGCGCCTGTTCGGCCGACTCGTTGCCTTGCATGAAGTCGGTCAGCTCAGCGCCCAGCGCCGTGTGCAGCAGGCCCTGGTAAGGCAGCATCGGATATGGGGTGGAGCCGGCATTTGCCGCCGCAAACACGCCTTCCGCAGCCGCGGTAGGCTGGTAGCCATCCAGCAGCCAGACGGCTTGCTTGGACACTTCTTCATCGGCGAGGATCGACGGGTCAATCGCCGCTGTCAGCGCCTTGAACGTGGCTTCCGCATCCGCGTCAGAGATGTTCTTGGCCACGGTCCAGCCGTCCCACCACAGGGTCGTTGCAGGCGTATTGCCGCCGCCAACAGTCATCGGGCCAGCGATGGCGAAACCGTTTTTGACGTCGTCAGATACGCCTTCAGCATCCGTCATTGTTGCCGCGCGGGAGCCCCACATGTTCATCAGCGCGACATTGCCTGCGCGGAATTCGGCGTTGGTGGCGTTGGAGTCATGCGTCAGGAAGTCGGGGTTCATGTATTCCGACAGCGCCTTCATCATGTTCAGCGTGTTCACCCCGGCCTCGTTATTGATCGAGACCTCGGCGGAGCCGTCTTTGAAGAACTGGCCGCCATAGCCGATATACATGTTGTTGAATTCCTGCGCGAGGTTCCAACCGGCGGCATATGCACCGCCCACGGGGTTTTCCATGATGCCTGCTTCGCGGATTTTCTTCGCGGCCGCCAGCATGTCCTCATAGGTTTTTGGTGCTTCGACGCCAACCTGCTCCAACACGTCGGCGCGGTAGACAAGGTGCTGCGCGTTGGCCATGAACGCCACAGCCATCACTTTGCCGCCCACGGTGATCAGCTGGTTCTTCTTCAGGCCGCCGCCAAATTTCGCCACCAGATCGTCCAACGGGCGGATGACGTCTTCGTTCATCAGCGCCACGATGGAGGAATTCGCCACAATGGCAGAAGTGTATTCAGCCGGGTTGCCGGTCATGCCCGCTACGTTGATCTGCTGGTGATCCGCGGTCAGGTTGGTACGCACTTCGACGCTGTCGGAGGCGCAAGCCTGCGCGCCCGCGCCCACGGTCTGGATGGCAGGAAATTCGTTGCCCACGATCGAGACGCGGCCCTCGGCAATTTCGCAGCTGGCATGGCCGTCGGCAAAAGCGGCAGTACCGAAAGCAGCGGCAGCCACGCTGGTAAGCAGCGCAAATTTCATGTGTTTCATTGTCTTCTCCCTGAGTAACGCGCGCGGTTCAGCCGCCCGCCGTAAACTTGTTTTCGTCGCCTGAGTAATGCTGAAAGCCCTTAGTTTTGCACTCAGAATACGTATTCACGCGAAACATGCGGTTAGAGTTACAATCCCGGCCCGGCATTGCAAGCTGAATTTTGACATCATACCGCATTGAGGTCTGAAAACCGGTGACGTTCCGCCGCGAGCTTGCGCAGCACCGGTGCAACCCGCCAGCCCTTGGGATCCTTCTCGGCCAGCTTGTCGATCCGCCTGGCGACGTCAAACGTGCCCATCTGGTCGCCCTCATGCATCGGACCGCCCCGCGCACGCGGATAGCCAAGTCCGTGGATCATGACCGCATCAATGTCGGAGGGGCGCTGCACCACGCCGCGCTCCACCAGCCCTGCGCCGGCAGCAATGAGCGCCAGCACAACCTCGGTACAGATATCGGCGTCGGAAATGGCCTCAAGCTCGACACGCCGCTGCTGGCGCTCCGCCTCCAGAAGCTGCACCATTTTGGGGTTCAGCATCCCTGCCCCGCCCTCAAAATCGTAGACATAGTATCCTTGTCCTGACTTGCGCCCCAGCCATCCGGCCTCAGCCATCCGGTCCAGAAGCATCAACGCCTTCGGGGTGGATCGCGATTTGCGGCGCATATGCGCAATATGCAGGCCGGTGTGATCCAGCATCTCGTAAGGCCCGATCACCATGCCGAATTTTCGCAACGCGCCATCTACCTGGTTGGGCAAGGCCCCGCGTAAAAGCAGCCGATCGCAGGCCTCCCGATAGGCATGTAGCAGCGTATTGGCAACAAGATCGGGCTCCGCCGCGCAGCGCACCGGCACCTTGCGCAAGGCCCGCGCCAGAGCGTGGGCCGTGACCACGACATCGGGCGCCGTGTGCCGCAGCACCCCGATCTCAGCCAGTTTCGCGCCAGGTCCCGTCATGTGGAAAATCAGCGTATCCGCCGGACGGCCCGCGACATGGGCTAGCGCCTCCACATCCTGATCGGGGGTGTTGGCCGCATAAATCGCGCCGGGCTTCAAGACAGCGTCAAGATTGCGCAGCATCTGAGTTTTGCGCGCGGTATCTTCGGGCATGCAGTCGAGCACAAAATCCGCCGAACCCATCTTGGCGGGGTCATCGGTAAGGGTCAGCCTGTCAAGCGCTTCGGCCCCCTTTTGCTGGCTGACGCGGCCCGCAGCTGCCTCCCGCTGGTAGTGGCGTCCGATCCGTTCCAAAGCCTGCGTGGTGCCGGCCTGCCCGCGTTCCAGCACGGTCACCGGGAACCCGGCATCCAGACAGGCGCAGGCCAGTGCCGCGCCGGCCACACGACCGCCAAGAATGCCGATATGATCCACCGGGCGGGCGTGGCTGTCTTTAAGTTCCGGAAACTTGGCAACCCGGCGCTCCGCGAAAAAGGCATGCCGCAACCCGGCAGAAACAGGAGAGGCCAGACATTCAGCAAAGGCCTCCCGCTCCAGATCCATCCCACCCTCGAAAGGCAGCAGCAGGGCTGCCTCCACGCAATCGACAATCTTGTTGGGCGCAAGCTCATCGCCCAGTTCGGCGCGCCAAAGCGCGATCTGGGCCATGTATTCCGTGCCATCCATCATGTGCTGGCGCTTCTTGCTGGCCGGGTTCACGCTCGGCGTCTCCTTGGCCAGCATGATCACGATGTCGCGCAAGTCGTCGCCCGCGACGCCGTCGACAAGCCCCAGTTCATGCGCCTCCTGGGCCGAGATCGGCAAGCCGCTCAGCATCAACTCCAACGCGGCTTCTACGCCGATCAGGCGGGGCGTGCGCTGCGTCCCACCCGCGCCGGGAATTAGGCCAAGGGTGATTTCAGGCAGGCCAAGCTGCGCGGCCTCATGGGCCACCCGAAAATGCGCAGCCATCGCCAGTTCAAGCCCGCCACCCAGAACGGTCCCATGCAAGGCGGCCAGCACGGGTTTGGGCGACGCTTCAATCTGGTTGCACAGATCGGGCAGTGAGGGCGCCACAACGGGTTGCCCAAATTCCGCTATGTCTGCGCCCGCTGGAAAGGTGCGCCCGTCCGCGGTCAATACGATGGCGGTGACAGTGTCATCTGCCACGGCCTCAGCCATGGCTTTCGCCAACCTCTGCCGCACCGCCGCGCCAAGCGCGTTGACGGGCGGGTTGTCGATGACAATCACGGCAAGCCCAGAGGTGCGTTCAAGGCGAACGGGTTCGGTCATTTTGTGTCCCCGGCGATGATTTGATTGGCCGCCCCCGCAAGCAGCGGGATGGCGGCGGCATATGTCTTTGCGGTTTCAGGGTTGGACGCGTTGCCGTCAAGGGCGCGCCGCACCACGCCCTCCAAAATGGCGGCCAGCCGGAAGAAGCTGAACGCCAGATAGAAGGGCCAGTTATCGGGCTCCGGGATGCCCCGGCGGTCGCAATAAAGGGCCAGATAGTCCCGCTCGGACGGGATCCCCAATTCGGCCCGGTCCAGCCTGCCAAGGCCGCGCATGCCCCCGGAATGGGGCAGCCGCCATTGCATGCATTGATAGGCCAGATCAGCGAAGGGATGGCCAAGCGTGCTCAGCTCCCAATCCAGCAGGGCGGCGACGTTCGGCTGGTCGTGGCGAAAGATCATATTGTCGAGCCGGAAGTCCCCATGCACCAGCGCCACCTGCCCGTCATCATCCGGGATATGTGCCGCGAGCCAATCCATCAGCCGGTCCATCTCCGCGTTCGGTTGCGTGCGCGACGCCTTGTACTGTTCGCGCCACCTAGTGGTCTGGCGCAAGAAATAGCTTCCGGGCTTGCCAAAATCCTGCAGCCCCCGCGCCATCGGATCGACATCATGCAGCGCGGCCAGCACCCCATTCATCTGGTCATAAAGGGCGGTGCGGGTGACGCGGTCTACTTCCGGGACCGCCGGGTCCCAGAAGATGCGGCCCGGCACCATATCCATGATGAAAAAAGCACGCCCAATAGGCGAGCTTGCGTCTTCGGCCAAATGCACCATGGCGGGCACCGGCACATCGCTGCCTGCCAGCGCGGCCATCACCCTGTATTCGCGCTCCACCAGATGCGCCGATTTCAGCAATGTGCCGGGCGGCTTGCTGCGCAGCACATAGGTGCCACCTGAACAGCCCAGCTTGTAGGTGGGGTTTGACTGGCCGGTTGCGAATTTCTCAAGCGTTTCCACCCGGCCAAGTGCCGGCACGGCCGCGCTCAGATACGGTTGAAGCGCCTCGATTGTGATGTCGCCTGCCAGCCCCATGCATCGACCATACCTGCGCCGCAGTGATTGACAAGTGACCCTGTGACCATAGGCTGCCGCTTGCCGGACACCGAAGGACCAAAGGAACACGCCATGCATCTAGGACCCACCGACCGACTGCTGCCCATTCGCGACGCCGTGGCTGCCATGGTGCGCGACGAAATCACCCCGCAGGAGGAGGAATATTTCGCCGAAGTAGCCGTCGGCGACAGGTGGGAGCTGACCCCAAAACAGGTCGACATCCTTGAAGGGCTAAAGACCAAGGCGCGCGACCGGGGGCTGTGGAACTTGTGGTCAGCGGAAACCGGGCATCAGCTGAGTACGGTCGAATATGCCTATCTGGCGGAGGAAATGGGCAAGGCGCATCTGGGGCCGGAAACCTTCAACTGCAACGCGCCCGACACCGGCAATATGGAAGTGTTCGAGAAATACGGCACGCCGGCCATGCGCGCGCAGTGGTTGGAGCCGTTGCTGGCGGGCAAGATTCGTTCCGCCTATCTGATGACGGAGCCGCAGGTGGCATCCTCCGACGCCACGAATATCTCGCTCAGCTGCGTGCGTGACGGCGATGACTATGTGCTGAACGGCGAGAAATGGTGGGCCACCGGCGCCGGCGACCCGCGCTGCGCGGTCTATATCGTGATGGTGCGCACGGCCACGGACGGGCCCAAGCACCAGCAGCATTCAATGATCGTCACCCCATCTGACGCGCCGGGGATCGAAAAGCTGCGCGCCATGCAGGTCTACGGCGATGACGAGGCGCCGCATGGGCATATGCATATCCGCTTTACCAATGTGCGCGTCCCGGCTGAGAACATGTTGTTGGGCGAGGGCCGCGGTTTTGAGATCGCGCAAGGCCGGCTTGGGCCGGGCCGCATCCACCACTGCATGCGCGCCATCGGCATGGCCGAACGCGCGCTGGAGCTGATGTGTCGCCGGTCGCTTGAGCGCGAGGCCTTTGGCAAGCCGCTGGCCCAGCTTGGCGGCAATTTCGACTATATCGCCAATGCCCGCATGCAGATCGAGCAGGCGCGGCTTCTATGCCTGAAAGCCGCCTGGATGATGGATCAGGGCGATGCGCGGGCCGCCGCGCCCTGGATCAGCCAGATCAAGGTCGAGGCGCCGCGCATCGCCCTGGAGATCACGGATCAGGCGGTGCAGATGTTCGGCGCGCAGGGCATCAGCCAGGACACGCCGCTGGCCCGCCAATGGGCGCATCTGCGCACCTTGCGTCTGGCGGATGGGCCAGACGCGGTGCATCGCAGGCAGGTCGCCCGCGCCGAACTCAAAAAATATACTCAAGAAAAAATCTAAGGCGCGACAAACAGGGCGCCTTTGGGGCAACCGGCCTTAGACAGGCAGGTTGTCAAACATGTCGTCGAGGTCGTCGTAATGGCCGCGGGAAGCTCGCGCGGGGGCTTCCTGCTTTGCGAACCGCTTCTGCAGGTCCCGCTTCACCTCATCAAGGCGGCCGGGTTCGTCAATCAATTTGCGGAGCACGCCATCGAGGTCCCTTGCTGTCATCTCCGTCATCAAATCCTCCCAGTTTTTAAATATCCTCGCAGTCTAACACGGAATTGGTCCCACAAATAGACTTTTGATGATATATTTGCGTGACTGACCCATACCATGTTTTCGTCTGCCGTAGCCTTCCGTGCCGGAATAATGTTCTGACATTTCTTGGCAAATCGGGATTTTCGCCGCATTATTGTGCAATCCGTCCCTTTTTGGAGATTTGCAATGCAACCCGAGGTCCATTCCTTCTTTGATGAGGCGACCAATACGGCCTCTCATGTGGTGCGCGATCCGACTGGATCGGCCTGCGCCATCATCGACAGCGTACTGGATTTTGACTACGCATCGGGCCGAACCGACACGGCCTCAGCCGACGCCATCATCGCCTTTGTCCGGGAAAAAGGGTGGTCCGCTGAATGGCTGCTGGAAACCCATGTCCATGCCGATCACCTTTCAGCCGCGCCCTACCTGCAGGAGGCGCTTGGCGGCCAGATCGGCATCGGCGCGGCCATCACCGACGTGCAGGAGCAGTTCGGCAAGGTCTTTAACGAGGGAACCCGGTTTCAGCGCGATGGCTCTCAGTTTGATCGGCTGTTCAAAGACGGGGACAGTTTCCATCTCGGCCAGCTTCGGGGCGACGTGATGCACACACCCGGCCACACGCCGGCCTGCATGACCTATGTCATCGGCGACGCGGCCTTTGTGGGCGACACGCTGTTCATGCCCGATTTTGGCACGGCGCGCTGCGATTTTCCGGGCGGCTCGGCAGGTGATCTTTACGATTCGATCCAGAAGATCATCGCGCTGCCAGATGAAACACGCATTTTCGTCTGCCACGACTACAAAGCGCCCGGCCGCGACGACTTTGCGTGGGAGACGACCGTGGCCGCCGAAAAGCAGAACAACGTGCATATCGGCGGCGGCGTGACGCGGGAGGAATTCGTCGCACTGCGCGAAGGCCGGGACGCGACGCTTGGCATGCCCAAGCTGATCATCCCGTCCTTGCAGGTGAATATGCGCGCGGGCCACATGCCGGAGCCTGATGACAACGGAAATGTCTACTTGAAAGTGCCCGTCGACGGGCTGTAGGCCCAATAGCGAAACACCATTAAATGCGGAGGGCGCGGAATGCCTTTGGATTGGGTTTGGGGCCTTGCGGGCGGTCTGATGATCGGCTCAGCGGCGGCCATCTTCTTGCTGCTGAACGGGCGGATCATGGGCGCGTCGGGCCTGCTGGGTGGGGTCGTTGACGGCTCCACCAAGGGCGCGGCACGCAAAGAGGGTCTGTTATTCATGGCCGGGCTCATCGGTGCGCCCTTGCTGGTTCACCTGCTGCGCGGCGCGCCGCCCACGCATCTGACCTCCAACGTCACAGTGCTGATCCTCGCCGGTCTCTGCGTGGGCTTCGGCACACGGCTTGCCAATGGCTGCACCTCTGGCCACGGGGTGTGCGGCATCTCTCGGCTGTCGACCCGCGGGATCGTCGCCACGCTGTTCTATCTTGTTGCAGGTGCGTTGACAGTATGGGTCTTCCGCCATTTGCTGGGGGTGATCTGATGCGCGCGCTGATCGCGGCAGGTGCAGGTGGGCTGTTTGGCCTGGGCCTGCTGATCTCGGGCATGACCGACACGACCAAGGTGCAGGGTTGGCTGGATATCTTCGGCGCGTGGGACCCGACGCTGGCCTTTGTGCTGGGGGGTGCCATCATCCCGATGGCCATCGCCTGGCGCATCGCGGCAAAACGACGGGACGCCATTCTGGGCGGGGTGCTGCCTGCACAACCAGCCACCGAAATCACCCCACGCCTAGCAGTGGGGTCGGGGCTGTTTGGCCTTGGTTGGGGGCTGTCGGGCCTCTGCCCCGGCCCGGCCATGGCGTCACTTGGATTTGGCGGATGGCAGGGCCTAGTGTTCTTTCTGGCGATGATTGCCGCGATGATGGCGCAGCCCAAGGTGACAGCGGCGCTTAGTCAGGCTAGGTGAGGGGCATGGATATTCGCCCCCTCTCCGCCGATTTCGCCGTGGCCCCGCAAATCACCGTGGCCGATGTCAGCCTGCTGGCAAAAGCCGGGTTCACCCATGTGATCTGCAACCGCCCCGCGCATGAAAGCGCGCCCGACGAGGGGCCGGACGTCATCAAACAGGCGGTGATCGCCGCCGGCATGGGATGGAGCGACAATCCGCTGGTCTCGGGCCAGCTGACGCTGGACCATATCGAGGCGCAGAAAGCCGCGATGTCGGGCAAGGTGCTGGCCTATTGCGCGTCGGGCACGCGTTCAGCCGTGCTCTGGGCCTTTGCGCAGGCAGGAGTGATGGAGATCGACGATATCATCGCCGCGGTCGAGAATGTGGGCTACCCCCTTGGCGGCATGCGCGGGCAGATCGAGGCGCTTGCGCAGCGCTAGGTCCGGGCGTAGCGTGGCGCTATGAGCAAGACACCTGACCACCGCTGGCACGATATGGGCGGCGACGCAGCCGGCCCCGTACCCACCGATCAACATGACTTCGCCCTTTGGGAAAAGCGCGTTGACGCTCTTATGATCCTGGGCTCCGCACGCGGTCACTTTACGGTCGACGGGCTGCGGCGCGCGCTGGAAGACATGGGCGAGCAGGCTTTCGAGGACATGACCTATTACGAACGCTGGGTTGCGGCGGTGAACCAGAACCTGATCGAGGCCGGAGTCTACACGCTGGAAGAGCTGGGGGCGAAAATGGCAACGGTCACAGCGCGAGGCGACACCTACGGTGCGGCACAGGATGTTTGAGGCGGGCATGCAGGTCCGCATCTGCGACCTGTCCCCACCCGGCCATATCCGCACGCCGAAATATCTGCGTGGCAAGACCGGCGTGATCGAGCGGGTATTGGGCCGCTTCCAAAGCCCCGAGCAACGCGCCTACGCCCTGCCCGCCCCTGAAAAGCAGCTTTACCGGGTGCGCTTTTCCATGGCGGAGCTTTGGGGCGACGGGGCCGAGGCGCCCGAAGACACGCTGGACGCGGAAATTTACGAGCATTGGATTGAAGGGGGCGATCATGCCGCATGACCATCACGACCATGACGGGCTCTCCCCCTCCGGCCACCCGTATCGCGTGGATAATGATGCCCCGCTTAGCTACTGGCAGACCATGGAAATCGCCATTCGGGAGCTGATGATCGAAAAGGGGGAGATCACGGCCGCGCAAGTCGCATCCCAAATCGACGCGATGGATGCGCGCAGCCCAGCCAATGGCGCGCAGGTCGTGGCCCGCGCCTGGACCGACCCGGATTTCAAAGCGGCCCTGCTGAAAGACGCAACGAAAGCCACCCGCGAGATGGGGTTTGACATTGGGCCAATGAACCTTGTCGCGGTCGAGAATACCAAAGACGTCCATAACGTGATCGTCTGTACCTTGTGCAGCTGCTATCCGCGCAACCTGCTGGGCCTGCCGCCTGATTGGTACAAGACGCGCGAATACCGCTCCCGCACGGTGAAAGAGCCGCGCAAGGTGCTGGCGGAATTCGGCGTAGTGCTGCCCGACAGCGTCACCTGTCGCGTGCATGACAGCACTGCTGACATGCGCTACATCGTGCTGCCCGCCCGCCCGGACGGGACGGATGGAATGAGCGCCGAGGCCCTGGCAAAGCTCGTCACGCGCGACGCGATGATCGGAACCGGCCTGCCCAAAAGCCGCGAGCCCTAGCCCATGCGGCTCAGCGGGTTCGCCCTGATGATCATGGCGATCTTCTGCTTTGCGACGATGGAGGTCTTCGTCAAGCTGCTCTCCGCACGGGTGGAGACGGTGCAAATCCTGTGGTTTCGCAATATCGTGCAATTCGTACTGGTGGCGCTGATCGTGGCCCCTCGCCTGCGGCAGGTCATGCGCAGCAAATACCCCAAGCTGCAGGTCCTGCGCGCGGTGTTGATGCTGACGGCCACGTCGGGCTTTTTCATCGGCTACCAGCAGAATTCGCTGATCGAGACAAACGCCATCGCGCAAACCGCGCCGATCTGGCTGACCTTGGGCGCCGTGCTCTTTCTGGGGGAGCGGATCGGAATTCACCGCGGCCTGTCGGTGCTGGTGGGCCTTTTGGGCGCGATGATTGTGCTACGGCCCGGCACGCCTGACTTTTCCCCGTGGCTCCTGTTCCCGATGGCAGGCGCGCTGCTTTATTCCGGCTACGCGCTGGTCACCCGCTTTGTCGGCCGGGACGAGGATGTCTGGACCTCGGTCTTCTATACAGGCCTCATCGCCTCTGCCCTGATCAGCCTGATTGTGCCGTTTTACTGGCGAACGCCAAGCTTGAGCGATCTGGCCATGCTGCTTTGCGTCGGCGGCCTCGGCACCTTGGCACAGTTATTCCTGACCTCTGCTTTCGCTCGGGCGGAGGCCTCAGCACTTGCGCCCTTGTCCTACGCTTCGCTCATCTTCTCTGCCTTCTGGGGGATTATGGTGTTTGACCACTACCCCGACGCGGCAACCTATCTGGGCGCGCTTGTGATCGTGGGGGCCGGGCTTTATGTCTGGCGGCGCGAAACCGTGTTGAGATCGGCGTAACCTATGGCCATGGGCAAAACAGCAAGCGGCAGGCGCGGCGCGTCCGATTTTGCCTCCAACATTGCGATCCGCGCGGTGATCGGGGCGGCTTTGGCGGTACCCTACCGGTGGCGGGTGCCGATGGTGGGGTGGGTCGTGTCCCGCATCGTGGCCCCGCTGGCGGGTTGGTCGAACCGGGTGCGCGAAAACCTCGCCTATGTCTGCCCCGACCTGCCTGAGCAGGAGGTCAAGCGCCTGATGCGCACGGTGCCCGACAATGCCGGCCGCACCCTGATCGAGATCTATTCCGGCGACCAGTTTTCCAGCCGTTTCGCCGATGCCCCCCTGACCGGCCCCGGTATCGCCGCGCTGGAAGAGGCCCATGCGGAGGGGCGCGCCGTCGTGCTGATCACCGGGCATTTCGGCAATTACGACGCGCCACGTGCCGCGCTGATCGCCAAAGGGTTTAACGTGGGCGCGCTGTACCGTGAGATGAATAACGGGTTCTTCAACGACCATTACGTGGCCGCCATCAGCCGGATCGGCACACCTGTCTTTCCTCGGGGCCGTCGCGGTCTGTCGGAGCTGATCAAGTTCCTGCGCGCCGGCAATATGGGCGGCTTTCTGATCGACCAGTATATGCAGGACGGTGCGCCGCTGACCTTTTTCGGCAAGCCCGCCAAAACCGCGCTCTCCGCGGTAGAACTGGCGCTGAAATATGATGCTTTGGTGGTGCCGACCTACGGTGTCAGGCAGCCGAACGGTCTGGATTTCGAGGTGATTTGCGAAGCGCCCATCCCGCATGGCGACGCCGCTGAAATGACCCAGGCGCTCAACGATTCACTTGAGGCGCTGGTCCGCCAGCACATGGATCAATGGTTCTGGATACACCGGCGCTGGAAGCCCGGCCGCTAGCCGGGCCGCGTCTTACTTGATCCGCGTGGCACCCAAGATAGCGCCGCCAATGCCGTCCTGCACGATCACAGCGCCCGGCCGGTCAGAGGCCAGCTGCGCCTCAATCGCCAAGGCGCCCTTGCCGCTCCACTCGCCAACCGCGTCAAAATTGGTGACCACATTATGATAGGTGATCGACCGCCCGGCATTCTCGCCGCGTTTGATCGCCACCGTCTCTTTCGGGGAATACTGGACAACATAGACGATCATATCGCCTGCAGCACCCGATGCCGGCTTCGCGGCCTTGATCGACACAGCCTTCCCGCTGCGCGTGGCGCTCACGCCGACCGGTTGGGCCTTGGCAAGATGCTTGTTGATATACTCAGCAAGCTCCATCCCGCGCGTCCCCACAACGTGATCTACGCCAGCCACAACCATCTGCGGCGTGTAGATCATGGTAGAGCCTGCTGCGGCGGCATAAAGGCGCTGGCGCTGGCTATGCTCGGGCTTGCCAAACGCGTCTTTCCAGCCCAGGTAGTCCCAATAATCGACATGCAGCGACAAGGCGATCACATCGTCACGCTCCGTCAGCCGACCCAGCATTTCGTCAGCAGGCGGGCAGGAAGAACAGCCCTGAGAGGTATAAAGCTCCACCACCACTTCCGCTTCCGCGGTCTGTGGCGCTGTGGCGGAGATGGCTAATGCCGCCACTGCTGCCAATGCGATTCTCATTTTTTCATCCCTTTGCTACGCTACCCATGAGCTACGCCTGCCACGGGTCACTTACCAATCAAGCCTTCGAGAGCCATTAGCAGTATGGCAGATCTACAACCATCTTTTCGTTGACGCTATGTAATTCTTGGCCTCCACGCCAAAGGCTGCGCGCAGCCGCGCTTCTTCAGGCTTGGCGAAACGCGCCGTCAGCACATAGATGAAAAGGGCAACAAGCCCAAGTCCCAAAGGCTGACCACGGCCAATGACGGAGCCTAAAAGGATCACGATCATCCCCAGATAGATCGGGTTGCGCGATATCCGAAACGGGCCCTCAATGATCAGGGCTTGCGGGTCGTGGTGCGGCTCAATGGTGGTTTTGCGCCGCCAGAACCAGAAGGCCGCCCAGCCGATCAATCCAAGACCGATTGCAATGAGACCCCAGCTCAGCGCTCCCGTCACAGGCCCCGTCTGGAACCCCGGCACCACGCGCGCCAAAGCCCAGTTCAGGACCAAAAACAGGACCAGCCAAATCGGCGGAAGATCAGGAAAACCTTTCATAAAGTAACAATGCCCGTTCCGGCGCGCCCCGCCAAGCCTTTCAAGCCCATCACTGCTTCAAAAATACTTCGGGGGTGTCCGAAGGACGGGGGCAGCGCCCCCAAATGAAAGGAGCGCGCGCGGCACGCGCGCCCCGTTTGGTCAGCGCCCCGCCGTCCCGACTATGGGGACGGCCATATGCGCCCTCACGCTTATGCGGCTGCCAGATCGCGCAACACGTAATGCAGCACGCCGCCATGTTCGATATATTCTTTCTCGATGGCGGTATCGATCCGGCATTTCAGCGTGATATTCTTGACCGACCCGTCGGCCATGGTGATCTCGCAAGGCACCTCAGACAGCGGTTGCAGATCGCCTTCCAGCCCTATGATGTCCACGGTCTCATCACCGGTCAGGCCCAGCGATTTGCGCGTATCGCCACCCGTGAATTCGAACGGGATCACGCCCATGCCCACAAGGTTGGAGCGGTGGATACGCTCAAACGTCTCCGCCACGACCGCCTTGACGCCCAGAAGGGCTGTGCCTTTCGCGGCCCAATCACGGGATGATCCGGCCCCGTATTGCTCGCCCCCGAAGATCACAAGCGGCGTGCCATTGGCCTGATGCGCCATCGCC
>CALHHY010000084.1 GCA_938030665.1 uncultured Litoreibacter sp.
TATCCTCCTCTGATGCAATCGCGTCGATCTGCGCCAACTCGTCTGCCGTGAAATCAAGATTGGCCACAGCACCTGCGCAATCAACGATCTGCTCCGGTCGCGATGCGCCGATCAACGCGGTGGTCACGCGTTCACCGCGCAACACCCATGCCAACGCCATCTGAGCAAGCGATTGCCCCCGTGCCGCAGCTAGCTCTGCCAATCCACGCACGGAGGCGAGGGATCGGTCATTGATCATGCCCTCCAGCAGCGATTTACCTTGCGTTGCCCGGCTGCCTTCAGGAATGCCGCCGAGATATTTGTTGGTCAGAATGCCCTGCGCCAGCGGGGTGAATGCGATGGAGCCCACGCCAAGATCGTCCAGCGTGTCGAGCAGCCCGTCCTTTTCGACCCAGCGGTTCAACATGTTGTAGGAGGGCTGATGGATCAGCATCGGCGTGCCGAGGTCGTTGAGGATCGCCGCCGCCTGCCGGGTGCGCTCAGAGTTGTAGGAGGAGATGCCCGCATAAAGCGCCCGGCCCGACCGCACGATATGATCAAGCGCGCCCATGGTTTCCTCCAAGGGCGTGTCAGGGTCGAAGCGGTGCGAATAAAAGATATCCACATAGTCCAGCCCCATTCGTTTCAACGACTGGTCGCAGGAGGCGATGAGGTATTTGCGGCTGCCCATCTCCCCGTAGGGCCCCGGCCACATGTCGTAACCCGCTTTGGAAGATATGATCAGCTCGTCCCGGCAGCCCACGAAATCGGTGCGCAAAATCTGCCCAAACGCCTCCTCCGCGCTGCCGGGCGGGGGGCCGTAATTATTGGCGAGGTCAAAATGCGTGATGCCATGGTCGAAGGCGGTCTGGCACATGGCACGCTTGTTCTCATGCGGGCTGTCGCCGCCGAAATTGTGCCACAGCCCCAGCGAGATCGCGGGCAACTTCAGCCCGGACCGGCCGCAGCGACGATAGACCATTTTGCTGTAACGATCGTTCGCCGGACGATAGGGGATGACAGGCGGTTTGGCGGGGCGTTGTGGTTTGCTCATGCCGCCCATCTTTCGCAGCGCGGCGGTAAAGTCAAACTGAAGGCCCTTTGGCACGATCCGCCTGCATTTCCCGGCGCATACAGGAGGCCCCATATCGCAATTGCCCAGCCCTGCCAGAGGGGATAAACCCGAGGCAGAAACGACAACCCCAACCGGAGCATCCAATGGCAGCCAATCAATTCGTCTACTTCATGGACGGCGTGTCCAAGACCTATCCGGGCGGCAAGAAGGTTTTTGAAAACATCCGCCTGAACTTCCTGCCGGGTGTCAAAATCGGCGTCGTGGGGGTGAACGGCACGGGTAAATCCTCGCTCATGCGGATCATGGCCGGGCAGGATAAGGATTTCACCGGAGAGGCATGGGCCGCCGAAGGCGCGAAAGTCGGCTACCTGCCGCAGGAGCCACAGCTTGATGCCGACCTTAGCGTCCGTGAAAACGTTATGCTGGGCGTCAAAGCCAAGAAGGACATTCTTGATCGTTATAACGAGCTGGCGATGAACTATTCCGACGAGACCGCCGACGAGATGGCGCAGCTGCAGGACGAGATCGACAGCGCCAACCTCTGGGATCTGGATGCGCAGATCGACATCGCGATGGAAGCTTTGCGCTGCCCCCCCGATGATGCCCGCCCCGAGAACCTGTCTGGCGGGGAAGCGCGCCGGGTGGCGCTGTGCAAGCTGCTGCTGGAAGCGCCTGACATGCTGCTGCTCGACGAGCCCACCAACCACCTGGACGCCGAAACCATCGCCTGGCTGCAAAAGCACCTGATCGAATATAAAGGCACCATCCTGATCGTCACCCATGACCGCTATTTCTTGGACGATATCACCGGTTGGATTCTCGAACTCGACCGCGGCCGCGGCATTCCTTACGAGGGCAATTATTCCAGCTGGCTGGAACAAAAGGCCAAGCGGCTGGAACGCGAGGCCAAAGAGGACAAATCCAAACAAAAGACGCTGGAGCGGGAACTGGAATGGATGCGCTCTGGCGCCAAGGCGCGCCAAGCCAAGGGCAAGGCCCGGATCAACGCCTATAACGAGATGGCCAACCAGTCCGAGAAGGAAAAGCTCGGCCGCGCGCAGATCATCATCCCCAACGGGCCGCGTCTGGGCAACAAGGTGATTGAGGTTGAGAACCTGACCAAAGCCTACGGCGACAAACTGCTTGTCGAAAACCTGTCTTTCTCCCTGCCTGCTGGCGGAATTGTCGGCGTGATCGGGCCGAACGGGGCTGGTAAATCGACTTTGTTCCGAATGTTGACGGGGCAAGAGGAACCGGATTCCGGGACTGTGTCCTACGGCGACACCGTGCAATTATCCTATGTCGACCAGTCCCGCGACGCGCTGAAGGCAGACGCGAATGTGTGGGAGGAAATCTCGGACGGTGGCGAGATCATCCAGCTGGGCGACGCCCAAATGAACAGCCGCGCCTATTGCTCTGCGTTCAACTTCAAGGGCGGGGATCAGCAGAAGAAGGTGGGGTCGCTATCCGGCGGGGAGCGCAACCGCGTCCACATGGCCAAGCTGCTGAAGACCGGCGGCAACGTGCTGCTGCTTGACGAGCCGACCAACGATCTGGACGTCGAAACGCTGCGGGCGCTGGAAGACGCCATCGAGAATTTCGCGGGCTGCGCCGTGGTCATCTCCCACGACCGGTTCTTCTTGGACCGGTTGTGTACGCATATCCTGGCCTTCGAAGGCGACGCCCATGTCGAATGGTTCGAAGGAAACTTTGAGGCCTATGAAGAAGACAAGATCCGCAGGCTTGGCCCCGATGCAGCGGAGCCGAAGCGGGTGAAATACAAGAAGTTCACGCGGTAGCTTCCAGAACTTCCAGAAGGTTCCTGTCAGCGCAGGCGGGCTAAGGCGCGCCTGCGCCCGTCGTTGCGCGTTTGGCCGCATTAAATTCCCGCATGCGGCCCAGCACATCCACACCCACCTGACGCCAGACATCCAGCAGGTCCAGCATCACCCAGTTCTCCCGGATCAGGCCGTTTTCGACCCGCCAGAAATCGAGGGAGCACATGGTGACCGGCTGCACGGATGGCGCGATGCCCAGCCAGCCGTCGCCAGTGATTGTCTGCACCATGTTGGGCCAACCCGTCACCGCTGCATAATTGCCGTCGCCGAAAAAATGGTAGGCGGCGGCGTCCTTGCGTTTTCCCCGGTCGGGCATCGCGGCAAGGAACGGAATTTGGTGGCGGTGCCGGAACCCAGCGATACCCCGCGCCGTGCCGATGCCCGCAGGGCCGTACCAGTTCATCTGCGGGTGCCAGAAGCGCGCCATTTCCATCACTTCCGGCCCCCCTTGGGACGGGTGACGGACCATATGGGCCAGCATATCCAGCACCAACCCGCAGGAAGTTTCGGCGGCGGTCCCATCCCATGGACCCGACACGATACCATCAAGTGTGGCCGGCCCCGGAATGCAGAATTCCAGCCCGAGCGACGGGGCCATGGGCCAGGCACCCGCCTGCATCATCACTTCGGGGATATCCCACAGTGCCTGCATTTCAACGACGCGGCCCTCTTCAAATCGGTAGAATTCGTGAAACCGCATATGCGTCAGATGCCCCGTGGGTGGAATGTCGAGCCAAGGTGCTGCGAAGCTGCCCATGTAATGACCCGCGCACCCGACCCAATGGCCACCCTGCTCCGTCTCGCCGGCCATGACGATCCAGTCGCGGCGCTCCAGATCGGGCATTGCCGCCAGAAGCGGGGCGTAGCAGGTGTCGAAAAGCGCGCCCGGGCCGGTCAGATCACCGAAAGGATGCGGCATGTGGATCACCGCGTCAGGGGTAAAGAGGTCACCCATCGCCGCCCGCACCGCCGCCCTGTCAAAGGTCGACATCGCCGCGCGCAGCGGAACAAGCTGTATCTTGTGTCGGGTATGGGGGTCGGGGGTCATGCGCCAGATATCCTTGCTGATGAAAAGCGCGCCCTGCCAACCGATCACCATCGACGGCGCGTTGATATTGGCCGATGTGACCGCCGGCATGAGCGAGACGTCGGCGACCCAAAGGCCCTCTGTCCCCTCAACCCGGCAGCGGGGGCTGACCGGCCACCCAGCCGCACTGTGCCTACCGGATGATAGGCGGTCCCGCAATATCCGCGAATGTGAGTTTTCAACGCGTCACCCTCGACCCCGTCGCCGGGAAACACCTCCGGAGCGCGGTGCCGGCCAAAGTCAGCCGCCCGCCGCAATGACCGCAGCCGCGTGGTGCCAGCGGCCATGGTATCGAGATCACTTGCGTTACGAAAGAACCCCAAGTCGATCTGGGGCGCGGCGGGCGGGTCTTTGGGAGCAACACTGGGCCAAGCTCCTGCCGGGCAAGCTCGGTCGCCATGACCCATCCCGCCGATCAAGCGCCAACAACCGGTATGTCACACGCCATTGGCGCGCCTTTCTGCCTGCATGAGGGTCCTATCGCCACGCTATGCGCGGATTCTACGCAGGTCAAAACGCTATGGAAGGCCGCCTTCCTGCGCATGGTCGATTGTTGACCCGGCCAAGGTTTGGATTAGCTGATCTGTCAGTTGATAGGAGGAATATTATGAAACATCTTGCTGCCGCGCTGTTCTTTGCCCTCGCAACCAGCATTCCGGCCCATGCCCAAGACAGCCGGGCGGAGGCGATTGTGGGGACGATCCAAGGCCAGCTTGATGCATTTCAGGTTGACGATTTTGCGACCGCATTCACCTATGCCTCCCCTTCCATCAAGCGGCTGTTCGGCACGCCGGAGCGTTTTGGCCAGATGGTGCGCAGAGGCTTCCCGATGGTCTGGCGCCCTTCCGAAGTGCAGTTCCTGGAGTTTAAAGATCGGGCGGGGCGGATATCCCAAACGGTTCTGTTTCGTGGGCCAAACGGCGTTCCAATCGTGCTGGAATATTTCATGGTGCAGACCGAATCTGGTTGGCAGATTGACGGCGTTCAGCCCGTCGTAGCGCCCGATGTGGCGGCCTGACGGTCCATCGTCAAAGACACCGGGTGCGCCGCATGGCGCGCTGCAAAATGATCGGCTGCCCGTGTCAGGCATGTCAGAACCGGTGCGAACCAGTCGTCAACTTCCTGACGCGGGAACCGGCCCCCGGCCCGTTCCAAATTCCTGATTTTTCCAATCTGCTCCCGCAGGTCGCACATCTGCTGATGCAACGCTGCTGCGCGGCGCGGCCCAAGCCCTGTTTGCGCCGAGGCCCGAGCCTCGTTGATCTCGGACCAGACCGCTGAAACGTGCGCGCCGTAGCGCAGGGCAAGGGGATCAAATT
>CALHHY010000085.1 GCA_938030665.1 uncultured Litoreibacter sp.
TGCGGACCGCCCTGATTGAGGAACACGGGCTGCCCGAGCGCAACATCATTGACCAGGCGGGGATCAAGGCGTTCTCCCTCCAGGTGTTTGAGCGGACATTCACGGTAACCAGTGCGCTGAATATCCTGACCCTCTCTGTGGCGGGCTTTGCGATTTTCATGAGCCTTCTGACCCTTGCCGGTCTGCGCGTGCCGCAACTGGCGCCTGCCTGGGCTTTGGGCATGACCCGTGCGAGCCTGGGCCGGTTGGAGGTTATCCGCGCCGTCATCCTGGGCCTTTTGACGGCAGCCTTGGCCCTGCCTCTGGGGCTGGCGCTGGCCTGGGTGTTGTTGGCCATCGTCAATGTCGAGGCGTTTGGCTGGCGGTTGCCGATGTACCTGTTCCCGTGGGATTACGCGCGGCTGGGGCTATTTGCGCTGGTGGCGGCCGTCTTTGCGGCTTTCTGGCCTGCACGCAGGCTGGCGCGCACGCCGCCATCCGATTTGCTGAAAGTGTTTGCCAATGAGCGTTAGGGTTCTGCTTTTGTTACTTGTCCTGCCCTTATCCGCCTTCGCGCAGGGCTTTGCGGGGATGGGCAGCGATGCGGAAGGCTTCGCGGTGCCGGAACGCCCGGCTGTCTTCGACTTTCCCACTGATCATGGCCCCCATCCCGATTTCAGGATCGAATGGTGGTATCTGACGGCCAATATGACCGGCCCGGACGGCACGCCCTACGGGTTGCAATGGACGCTGTTCCGCTCCGCGCTTGCCCCCGAGGCGGGTGCGGGGTGGCGCGCCCCGCAGGTCTGGTTGGGGCATGCGGCCGTCACCACGCCCGACGCGCATTTTGTGGCCGAACGCCTTGCGCGCGGCGGGGTGGGGCAGGCGGGCGCCGAGGCCGCGCCTTTTGCCGCATGGATCGACGAGTGGCAGATGACGGGCTCCGATTTCGACCGGATGACCCTGAACGCGGCTGGCCTCGATTTCGCCTATCAGGTCACGCTGACCGCGCAAGGCCCGCTGATTTTCCATGGGGAGGGTGGCTATTCCGTGAAATCGGCGGCGGGGCAGGCAAGCTACTATTATTCGCAGCCGTTTTTCGCTCTGGAGGGCACGCTGACCCTGCCTGAAGGGAAGGTTGCGGTCACCGGCAATGCCTGGCTTGACAGGGAGTGGTCCTCGCAGCCCTTGGCTGAAGATCAGACCGGGTGGGACTGGTTTTCGCTCTCTTTCGACGGTGGTGACAAGCTGATGGGGTTCCGGCTGCGCCAAAGCGATGGCGACTATTTCAGCGCGGCCACATGGATCACGCCCGATGGCCAGACGCAGGCCTTGCCCAATGGCGCGTTCACGGCCCGGCCTCTGCGCACGGCCGCAGTCGCAGGGCGTGACGTCCCGGTCAAATGGCAAGTCAGCTTGCCAGACAAAGGCGTGGATATCACCGTCGAGGCCGTTAACGACGCAGCATGGATGGCAACGTCCATCCCCTATTGGGAGGGGCCGGTAACCGTCACGGGCAGTCATGCGGGCGTCGGTTACCTGGAGATGACCGGCTACGAATAAAGCCACCGCCTGAACCGCAGGCAACGCGCTGATTTTTCGCGCGCCGGGTGCTTGCATGAGGTCTGCTCAACAGGCTCAAGGAAACCGCGTTGCCCTCACGGCTCAGGCCTGTACTGTCAACGGATGTCAGACAGCACAGCGCATTTCAGCGAGATGATGCAAGGCCAGGGCGTCCGCGCGCCTTATGAAAGCTACAACGACTGGTTCTCCCAGCAGGATCCGGCGCGGCTGGCCAAGAAATCAGACGAGGCGGAAGCGTTTTTCCGCCGCACCGGCATCACCTTCAATGTTTACGGTCAGGCCGACGCCGAGGAACGGCTGATCCCCTTCGACCTTGTGCCGCGCATCATGGCCGCCAGCGAATGGGGGAAGCTCGCCAAGGGCATCGACCAGCGCGTGCGCGCCATCAACGCGTTTCTGCATGACATCTATAATCGGCAGGAAATTCTGCGCGCCGGCGTCATTCCGGTGGATTTGATCGCCCAGAATGACGCCTTCCTGCCGCAGATGATCGAGTTCAGCCCGCCGGGCGACGTCTACACTCATATCGTCGGCACCGACATTGTACGCACCGGAGAGGACGAGTTTTTCGTCCTGGAAGACAACGCCCGGACCCCCTCAGGCGTCAGTTACATGCTGGAGAACCGGGAGACGATGTTGCAGATGTTCCCGGAGCTTTTCTCCGGCAACAAAGTGCAGCGGGTCAGCGACTACCCCAAGAACCTGCGCGCCTCGCTTGAGGCTTCCGCGCCGGCCAGCTGCGAGGGGCGACCCTGCGTGGTGGTACTGACGCCGGGTATTCATAACTCCGCCTATTACGAGCACAGTTTTCTGGCCGACCAGATGGGCGTGGAGCTGGTAGAGGGGCATGACCTTCGCGTCGTGGACGGCCACATCGCGATGCGCACGACGCGGGGCTACAAGGTGGTGGACGTCATCTACCGCCGCGTGGATGACGAATTTCTGGACCCGCTGACCTTTGACCCCGACAGCATGCTGGGCGTGCCGGGCATCATGGATGTTTACCGCGCGGGCAACATCACCATCGCCAACGCGCCCGGCACCGGGGTGGCTGACGACAAGGCGATCTACAGCTATATGCCCGATATCGTGGAGTTCTACACGGGCGAGAAGGCGCTGCTGAAGAATGTGGAGACCTTTCGCTGCTCGGAACCTGACACGTTGCAATATGTCTTGGATAACCTTGCTGATCTGGTCGTGAAGGAGGTGCATGGCTCGGGCGGCTACGGCATGCTGGTGGGCCCTGCCGCCACCAAGCAGGAGGTCGCGGATTTCGCCCAGAAGCTGCGCGCCAAGCCGCATGGCTATATCGCGCAGCCGACCCTGTCGCTGTCGACCGTGCCGATTTTCACCGATGCGGGTTTGGCCCCGCGCCATGTCGATCTGCGCCCCTTCGCGCTGGTCTCGCCCTCAGGCGTGGACATTACTCCGGGCGGGCTGACCCGTGTGGCGCTGACCGAAGGCAGCCTGGTCGTCAATTCCAGCCAGGGTGGCGGCACCAAAGACACCTGGGTTCTGGAGGGCTGATATGCTGGGCAAAACCGCAGGCGGCCTGTTCTGGATGTTCCGTTCCCTTGAACGGGCGGAGAATACGGCGCGGCTGATCGAGGCGGGGTTTCGCATCGCGCTGACCCGCTCAAGCGATCCGGCTTCGGACTGGAAATCGGTGATCGTGACCTCCGCCGGGCAGATGGGGTACGAGGCCAAGCATGACGGCTATGACAGCGCGCGGGTGACGGATTACCTGCTGCGCGACGGGGATAATCCGAGCTCCGTTCTGTCGGTGATGAAATCGGCCCGCGACAATGCGCGGCTGGTGCGCACGGCGCTGACCACCGAAGTCTGGTCAGCCGTCAACGAGACCTGGATGCTGCTGACGGATGTGCTGAAAGACCCGGTGCCGGAAACCGATCTGCCACAGGTTCTGGCCACGATCCGCCACCAATCAGCACTTGTGCGGGGCGCGCTGCATGGCACGATGCTGCGCAACGACATTTATGACTTCGCCCGGCTTGGCACTTTCGTCGAACGCGCGGATAGCACGGCGCGGATCATTGACGTGAAATACTATGCGCTGCTGCCCGCCCCCTCTTTCGTGGGCAGCCGGATGGACAATGTGCAGTGGGAGACGCTGTTGCGCTCCGTCTCGGCGCATCGGTCTTTCAGGTGGGCCACGAATGGCGACTACTCCGCTGCGAATATTGCCGACTTCCTGATCCTTGACCGCCGCATGCCCCGGTCGCTGGCCTTTTGTGCCGCGCAGATTTGCGACAATCTGGAATATCTGGCCGAGGAATATGGGCAGGAGACCGACAGCCTGACACAGGCCCGCGCCTTGAAAGCCCGGCTAAAAGACCGCGACATCAACACGATTTTCGAGGAAGGGCTGCACGAATTTCTCAATAGCATCCTGACCGATACCGGGCGGCTTGGCCTTCAGATCGAGCAGGATTACAGGTTTAACGGATAGATGCAGCTTCAGATCAGTCACAGCACGGAATACAGCTACGACACCCCCGTCACCTATGCGCTGCAAAAGGTGCGGCTGCGGCCGAAAAGCTCGATCCTGCAGGAGGTTGTGGACTGGGATATTTCCATCGAAGGCGGCAAGCAGGAAGCCGGATACACCGACCACTACGGCAATCATGTCGATCTGGTCAGCGCTCATATCGGCGTGCAGCAGCTGAAAATCACCGCCAGCGGTCGGGTGAAGACCCATGACGTAGCGGGCATCCTGGGCCGGGTTTATGGCCGCGCGCCGCTTTGGCATTTTGTTCAGCCAACGGCTTTGACCATGCCGGGCCCCCGGATCAAAAAGCTGGCAGAGGTGATTGAGCAAAGCGACACCAAGTTGAACGGGCTGCACGCGCTGTCTTCCGCCGTCCTCAGCGCCGTACCTTACGAGATCGGCCAGACCGGCGCGACCACCTCGGCGGAAGAGGCGGTGGAGATCGGCAAAGGCGTCTGTCAGGACCATGCGGGTATTTTTGTGGCCGCCGCACGCGCCCGCGGGCTGCCGGCGCGCTATGTCAGCGGCTACCTTCTGATGGACGGGCAGGTGGATCAGGACGCAAGCCACGCCTGGGCAGAAGTGCATCTGGACGCTCTGGGCTGGGTGGGCTTTGACGTCTCCAACGGCGTGTCCCCGGATGAGCGCTACGTGCGCATCGCCATCGGCCGCGACGCGCAGGAGGCCGCGCCGATTTCCGGGCTGCGCATGGGCTCCGGCGCGGAATCGATGATTGTGTCTTTGCAGGTGCAGCAGTAGATCTGGGCCAACACGGGTCCAGCAGGGTTTCCATCATGACATATTGCGTTGGCATGCGCCTGAACTCGGGGCTGCTGTTCATGTCCGACACGCGTACAAATGCGGGCGTCGACAACTTCTCAACCAGCCGCAAGATGTTTCACTGGACTGTGCCCGGCGAGCGGGAGATCACGGTCATGACTGCGGGCAACCTCGCCACGACGCAGGCGATGGTCAGCCTGCTTGAGGAACGCTCCAAAGCGCAAGAAGACCGCGACCCCTCGATCCTGACCCAGCCCACCATGTTTCAGGTCGCGCGCCTTGTCGGCGCTACGCTGAAAGAGGTGATCGCCTATTCCAGCCCCACCGGCCAAAGCTCTGACGACACATTCAGCGCCTCGGTCATTGTGGGCGGGCAGATCAAAGGCGGGCAGCCGACGATCTTTCTGGTCTATCCCGAGGGCAATTTCATCGAGATTTCCGACGACACGCCGTTTTTCCAGATCGGGGAGGCGAAATACGGCAAGCCCATACTGGTGCGCGGCTATGACCCGGATCTCAGCTTTGCCGATGCGTTGAAGCTGCTGCTTGTATCCTTCGACTCGACGGTGAAATCCAACCTGTCGGTCGGCCTGCCCTTTGATGTCCATGCCTATGAAAATGACAGCCTGCGCCTTGAACGCCAGTTCCGGATCGAGAGGGATGACCCTGTCTATGCCGCCATCGCCGCCGGGTGGGGCGACGCGCTAAAGGCCGCGTTGGAGCAGCTACCGGATTACAAAATTTAGCAGTTTCAGACGCGCTTGGTTACGGCGCAACCCAGCGATGCCCCTCCAACACGCCATTGGCGTCATAGTCAAATATGGCCCGCATATTGTTTCCCCGCCCATGGCGGTACCAGTCCAGCTGCGTTGCCTTGAAATAGATCACCCCAAAGCGTTGCTGCCCCTTCGCGGTCTCGAAATGGCCGGGCGGGGTGTCGGCGGGTCCGGTCATGTCGGGTGCGTCCAACGGCGCGCCCGGCGCCTCCCCGCAATAGGCGGCGCGCGACCAGGGTTTGAGCGCGTCCCACGCGGCTTCCTGCAGCGCGGTTCGGGGGCCCAGCAACGTGGCCTTGCCCGACAGGCGCAACTGCAATTGTTGCGCGGCGTCATAGCCCAGCACGCTGACCTTGGGGTTGATCTTGATCTGCGCCCATTTGGCGCTGCGGGTATCGGTGTGGAACTCCATCTCGACCGCGCCGGGCAGCACGTCGCGCAGAATGATGCTGCGCAGATGCGGCTGTTGCTGCCGGTCCATGGTCGCCAGCGTCAGGCAGCGCAGCGGGGCGTCGCGCGACTTGGCGGCGGCGCAAAGCATCTGCCACGCATCGCGATGCAGTGAAACGAGGTCGGGTGCGGTGTCATCCATCCAGATGCGTTTGCCATGCCAGCGCGGAAAGCGCCAGATCACCAAGCGCATGGCCCCGGAAGACGAAGGCACCCCGGTCCGATGGTGCCGCCCGACCGGGCAGATTGCCCAGAACCAGTGCAGACAGATCGCCCGAGATATGCGCCGGGTCGCACAGCTTGTTTGGCAGCGCGGCTTCCTGCGCCACATCATCGACCACGACGTGGTCCAGCGCGCCAAAGCTGTCCCGGTGCCACGGCGCTGCCAGGTCCACGACGGCGGCAAAGCTGCCTTCGGGCATGCCGCGCGCATCCAGAAACGGGGCGGCGCCGCCGGTATGGGTGACGGTGGTGACCAGCAGGTCGCAGCTTTCCACGACCTCCTGGCCGGAGGCGCAGACCTCGGACTTGATGCCAAGCGACGCGGCCATCGCGGCCAACCGGTCCATATTAGCCCGGCCCCGCCCGAACATCCGCAGATCGGTAAGCGGGAAGAGGTCGGCGAAAGCCTGCAAATGGCTGCGCGCCTGCACGCCGCAGCCCACAAAGCCGATGGTGGCCGCGTCGGGCCGCGCCATATGGCGCGCCGCTGTGGCACTTAGCCCTGCCGTGCGTACTGCCGTCACCCAGTTGCCATCCAGAATAGCCACCGGCAGCCCGGTTTCGCTGTCCAGCATCGTAACCAGCCCGTTGATCTGCGACAGCCCCCGCGCGGGGCTGTCAGGGTTCAGCACCACGGTCTTGACGGCCAGAAGGTTGGGGCCGTCCATCGCAGCCAGGGCCGCCATCATGTAGCGCTTGCCGTCGGGCGGCGTCAGCGCAGCCTTGGGCGCGGCCCAGACCCGGCCATCCTTCGCGCCGCGGATCACGCCCTCGATGGCATCGACGACCTGCGCCGTGGTGATCCCGAGGGCCTCCAGGTCGGTCTCCGAGAGATAGGGTATGCTCATGTCTGGTACTGTGCCACGCCTCAGGGGATCGGACCAGCGCCAATCCTGCGCGCCCTGCCCAGGGTGTCAGACGCACTTAAGGTGATGCGTTTCCAAAAGGGTGATCAGCATTTTCTTCGCGGCCCGCCGATGGGCGTGATGCAACGTCCGTGCCGTTTCGGCGTCGCCTGCAAGAATGGCGTCGGCTACGGCCCGGTGATCGTCGTTGGAGCGGGTGGGCAAGGGCCGCATATGCAGCGTCACCATGCGGGCGCGGCGGACCTGATCAGACATCATCTGGGCGATCATCGTGATCCGCGAATTGTTGCCAAGCGCGACCAGCGCGCTGTGGAAGTCATCATCGGCCAGCGCCCAGCTTTCGCGGTCCTTGCGCGCCAGCGCCTTGTCCATCCGTTCGATGGCGTCAAAAAGCGGCCAAAGCCGGGCGCGGCTCAGCTTCGCGTGCGCGGCGTCGGCGGCGGCAAGGCTCTCCAGCTCGGTCAGCACGTCGTAGATTTCGGCCATGTCGGTGGTAGAAACCGGTCTGATCCGCGCGCCCTTTCGGGGCCGCAGCGTGACCAGCCCTTGGCCTTCAAGGACCAGAAGCGCTTCGCGGACGGGGGTGCGGGAGATCTTCAGCTGCTCTGCCAGCTCCCCCTCCAGATGATCGCTGCCGGGGGATAGGCTGCCGCTGAAAATCAGCTGCCTAAGCGCGTCAACGGCCTGGCTGACGGCTTTGCTCATGTCGCGAGCGCCAGTTTGCGCTGTTCTGCCGCTGAGGCGTAAACGGCCTGCTCGGTCCGCATCACGGTCAGATAATCGCGGGCCGTGTTTTCAATCCTGGCCCCGGCGCGAAGGGCGCGGGCGACATGGGCCTGCAGAAGATGCGTGCAATCGCCACCAAAATTGGGGGAAGGGTCGGGGGCCAGTATCTCCTCCTCGGTTTGTGCGCCATGTGCCCGCAGGGTCACCGCGCCCGAGCCATATAGGCTGAGCACGCCCGCGGTCCCCTCGATCAGCGCCTCCCCCATGGTGCGACGGGGGTTCGTGGCCGCGTGGTCGATGCATCTGTTGCCGTCAAACAGCACCCGGACCCCGCCCGGATGATCCATCAGCACGAAGCCGGCATCCTCCCCCGCGATGACCGGGTTAACCCGTCGCAGATCCGCATAGACCGCTACCGGGTCCCCAAACAGGAAGCGGGCCGTATCAATGAAATGCACGCCGGTTTCATGTACCAGAAACCGGGGCATTTGCTGGAAATAGGGCTGGCGTGCCAGATAGGCATCCGGTCCTTGGCCGTCACCGGGCCGCAGTCGGAAGGTGGCTTGTAGCGGCGTCCCGATGCGGCCCGCCTCAAGCGCAGATTTGATGGCGCGATACCAGGGCTGAAAGCGGAAGTTCTCGTGCACGATCAGGGGGATGCCGGCGGCCTCCGCCGCGTTGGTCATGGCCTCGGCCTCTTCAAGATCAGCACAGAAGGGCTTTTGGCAGATGATTGCCCGTACGCCGTTGGCAATCCCTGCGCGGATGGCGTCGGCGTGACCCGCAGGGGCGGTGATAATGTCGAGGATATCCGGCTGCGCCTCTGCCAGCATCGTAGGCAAATCACCAAACACCGGCAGGCCGGTGGCCTCCGCCTTGGCGCGGTCGCGGTTCGTCACCCCGACCAATGCCACGCCGTCTAGCCGCTGCCAGCCCTCAAAATGGAACTGGCTGAAATAGCCCGCGCCGATGCAGGCGACCTTCAGCATCCCAAGAGCTTCCCGATCGCCTGCGCTGCCTGCGCGGTGCTGGCACTGCCGCCCAAGTCGGCGGTGACGTCCGTGCGGGTGGCGACCTGAATGTCGACTGCTTGCCGCAGCCGTGTGGCATCGCGCGACATCGCCTCTACCCCATGTTTCAGCCCCAGCCAATCCAGCATCATGGCCGCTGACAGGATCATCGCAAAAGGGTTGGCGCGGGCCTGCCCTGCAATGTCGGGGGCGGAGCCGTGGCAGGGCTGAAACACCGCCTGGTGCAACCCGATATCGGCAGATGGCGCCAAGCCGAGCCCGCCCATCAGCCCGGCGCCAAGATCGCTGAGAATGTCGCCAAACATGTTCTCTGTCACCAGCACGTCAAATTCCCACGGTTTTTGCACCATCCACAAGGCGGTGGCGTCGACATAGGCGTGGTCGGCTGTGAGGCCGGGATGTTTGGCGGCCTCCGCGTCGAAATGTTTACGGAAGAAGGCGAAAGCGCGGAACACATTGGCCTTGTCAACGCAAGTCACCCGGCCTGTGCCGCGCCCCTGCGCCTTGCGTTCATTCGCCAGTTTGAAGGTGAAGGCAAAGAGCTTTTCGCAAGTGGCCTTGGTGATCAGCAGGGTCTCCCGCGCCTCGTCCTCCGTCACCTCGCCCTGGCCTTGGGTGTGAAACAGCCCCTCGGTACTTTCGCGGACCAGCACGAAATCGATGCCGGTGCCTTCGGGCAGCTTCAGCGGGGTCTCGCCCCCCGGCGGCACGCGGACCGGGCGGACACCCGCAAACAGGTCAAAAGCCTTGCGCAGCTCGATTTGGGGGGAGATTTCGGTGCCATCAGGGTATCGCACATCCGGCAGTCCCATGGCGGACAGCAAGATCGCATCCGCCTTGCGCGCGGCTTGCAGGGAAGACGCAGGCAGGCTTTCCCCGGTCTTCGCGTAATGGGCGGCACCGGCGGGCAGGGGCTGGAAATCAAAGCTGTAGGTTCCCGCGCTGTCCGCCAAAGCATCCAACAGGGCGACCGTGGGTGCAGTTATTTCCGGCCCGATGCCGTCGCCCTCGAACACGGCAATTGTAAATTTGACGGTCACGTGGGCGGCTCCTCATTCAGGTTATAACGCATATATTAACGTATACATTAAGCGCTGTCTATGGCGCTGCCTTCATGTCGGGCGGCTAGTAGTCCTTCTCGTAGTAGATGCCGATGGAGGTTTGCCCGACCGTGTTGGCAGTCCCGCGCGCGGTCAGGTTCGGGGTGAGGTCGATATTTATCGAAACCTCTGGCCCGTCCGCGCCGCCGACCTCAACATCCGTATAGACGTTGTCGGAGATGTATTTGCCCGCACGAACGGCGGTGTTGCCCTCGTTATCGGTCGTCACATCCAGATCATCCAACGCAAAGCTGCGCCGCAGGCGGGAGACGATCCCCTCCCCCCCGCTGCCCGCGAGGCTCGCCACCGCATTGGCCAGTTGCAGGGCTTGGAAGGCCGACAGCTCCGACACATCGCGGCCAAAGAAGATCTGCGCCAGCACCTCGTCTTGCGGGGCAGGAGGGCTGGATTCGAAGCGCACTTCCGGCTCGGAGGCGGGGCCTTCGATGATCACACTGGCCGTCCCGACGGAGGTGTTGGTGGTCGCCACAAAGCGCAGGAACGGGTCAAAATTCCCCTGCAGCTGCACACGGCCCTCATCGAGGGTAAAGCGTTGTTCCAGGATATCGAGCCTGCCGCGGATCAGTTCGAACTGCCCGGCGGAGATGATATTCGCCGTGGTGCCGGTCAATCGCAACGACCCACCAAGCTCCGCATCAAGGCCACGTCCGCGCACGAATACCCGCGCGGGGGCCGAGACCAGCAAATCCAGCGGGTAAGCAGGGCCCGCCTCATCGTCGCTGCTGCCGACGCCCTTTGGGTCAAGCCCGGCGCGGCTGCGTGTGGTGCGCGCGGCGGCGCTGTCGCCCACATGAACGATTTCCGGCACAATGGCAAACCCGCCAAGGCCCGAAGACGGCACGGTAACATTCGTCTCGCCGACGTCGATCTGCCCGCCAATGCGCGCGCCGCCGGTCAGGTTGCCGGCAACCGCGATCTGGCCATTCAGGATCGTCTCATAAAGCGCGGGGTCGGTGATCTGCAGGTTGTTGAGGTCGATCGCAAGATTGGCCGGGAAACCGCCCGACAGGGTGACGGGTCCCTGAACCTGCAACTGCCCGCCGGAGGACAAAGCCGCCGCCACATCCAGAGTTGCGCGGCCCGCGTTCAGCGCGATATTGGCCGCGATGTTTTCCAGCGCGACGCGGAAATTGGGGGCGGTCAGGCGCCCGTCCGAGGCGGTGATCTGACCGGAGACGGAACCAAGCTCGGGCGGGCCATCGACACGGAGGTCAAAGCGGGTCTGCCCCTGAATGCTGCGCGGGGCGAGGAACGGGTTGGCCAGCGCCAGCGGCGCATTGCCCGCGACGGACAGACCAAGCCGGCCATCGGTGCCGACACGGCCCACAATATCGGCCGTCGTCCCGGCTGGCCCGCCGATTGCCGCATCGACAAACCAGTTCGCGCCTTGCTGCCGCGCGGTGCCGTCCACGCTGAGCGGTCCGCTGAAATTTGGCACAAGCGGCGCGACATCTGGCAACCTTGCCGAAACGGTGAAGGCGGGCGCGGTGCCCGCAACGTCGCCGCTGACCTGCGCGGTCAGCCCGTAAGGACCATCCAGGTCGGCGTCGATGCTGACAAGCTCCCCCCGCATCCGGGCTGTACCTGCGACGGCAAGCGAGCCGTTGAACTGCGGCGCCAGCGGGCGAACATTAGGCAGGCGCGCGTCATAGGTGGCGTCGATATTCTCCCCCGCGACCATGGCGGTCACATCCGCCTCAAGGCCGTAGGGGCCTGCAAGATCGGTTTCCAAATCGATCTGATCCCCGCGTTTGCGGGCAGTTGCGTTCAACTCAACCGCGCCGCGATATTGCGGCACAAGCGGGTTGATATCGGGCAGGCGGGCGGTGAGGGTGGCATCCAGATCGGCCCCTTTCAGCGCGCCTTTCGCTGTTGCCGTCAGCCCATAGGGCCCTTCGGCATCGGTGTCGAAATTGATTGTGTCACCCACCTGCTGCGCCTCACCCACAAGGCGCAGGGGGCCGTCCAGTTGGGGGACAAAAGGCTTCACATTGGGAAGCCGGGCGTCAAAGCGGATGTCTGGCGCGTTTTGCCCGGTGACGCGCCCCACCACATCGGCCTTCAGCCCGTAAGGGCCGGTCACATCGGTACGCAGCTGCCAGCCAAGCGGCGACTGGTTGGCCCGCCCCACCAGCCGCGCAGCACCGGTATATTGCGGCACGAAAGGCTGGATGTCGGGCAGGCTGGCGTCGAAATCAATGGCGGCCTGTGGCCCGGTGGCGAGCCCGGCAATGCTGGCCTGGGCGCCAAACGGCCCGGCCGCGTCAACATCTACATTCCAGCCGAGCGTATCCTGTAGCGCGCGCCCCTCCACTGTCAGCGGGCCTTCCAATGTGTCGAGCACAAGTGCTGCATCGTTCAGCCGCGCCTTGAACCGGATATCTGCGGCGCCCGTCGCCAATTCGGCATTGCCGGTGAAAGACAGCTGGTCGTTGCGCAAATCGAGGCCTTGCAGTCGCGTGCCGGTCATGTCGCGTTCAGCCGCAAGGGCCAATGTCGTGCGCCCCGCCAGCATTGCGTCAGCCTCTGCGATGCCGGTTGTCAGGCCGCTCGCGTCGCCGCTGATACCCACGTCAAAGCTGCCGCCCGCGTCAGCCTCCCCCGCGAGGCTCAGCGCGGCTTCCCCGGTCAGGGGTTGGCCTGCAAGAGCCGAAAAGCGTGACAGGTCTTCCGCGCGCAACATCAAATCAAACGCGGTGTTTAGCCCGTCTTCGAGGCCTGAAATCTCGGCCTCCCCCGCAAGGCTGTAATCCGCGCCTGCTAGGTCGAGGTCCCGCAGCCGAATGGGCTGGTCTTCTACGAAATCAATACCAAGCGCGCCGGTCAGGCGGCTGCCCAGGGCCTCCTGCAAGGCTGGGTCATCAAGCGCGACCCCGGCAATGTCGAGCATCAGGTCAGCGGCGATCTGGCCGATGGCGTTGACCTCGCCCACCAAGGTGCCGCCGCCGTCAAGAACCACGCGCTGCACCTGCAACCCGTCGCGCGCAAGCCCCTCTACGTCCACCGCAGCTGTCCAGTCATCGCCGCTGTCACGGTCGTAGCGGACGGACACTGTGGCATTGTCGATCCGTGTCTCAGCGCCTGAGAGCGGCAGTAGCACAGGGTCGCCGCCCGCCGCCCCGATCTGGCCGCTAATGTCCAGCAGCACCGGCCAGTTGTCGCGGTTCAGTGACACCGCCCCTTGCAGGCTGACCGATTGGGCCTTCAGGTCCAGCTGTTCAAGCGTCAGCGCGCCGTCGCCTGAGCGGATACCGGCCACCACAAGGTCAATGTCATCACCGAAAAACGGGCGGTATTGCGGGGCGAAAAGCGCGGTGACATCGCCGCCAATATCGGCTGAGAAACGGCGCGCGGGCGCGATGCCCGGACCCGTTGCGGGTTCAGCGGCCAGTGTGATGTCGCCCGCCAGCCGTTCCTCACCGTCTGTGGCAAGGCGCAAGTTGCTCGTCAGATCATCAAGCGGCCCGTCGCCGGTGATATTCAGCTGAACCGGGGGCATGCCGGGCAATTGCAGCAGGCGCGCGGCGATGCCTGCCTCCCCCTCGCTCAGCGCCAGATCAAGGGTGACCGTTGTGCCGTCGAATGCGGCGTCGAGGTCGAAGCGTCCCGCCTTGCCGTCCACCCGGTCGGCTTCCAGCGTCACGGTTGCACCACCCCCCGCCAGACTGGCCGAGGCGCGAAGAGAGAGGGACGCTTCTTCGCCGAGAACGGGTGCGCCGAGGGTGATTTCGTCCGCCTGCAGCAGCCCGACTTCGATTGCGACCGGCAGGTCAGGCAGCGCGAAGCCCTGCGCTTCGGCGGCGGGCAATTCGGTTTCCGGTGGCAAGGGCAGGCGCGGCAGGTCGATGCGTTTGGCGGAGAGTTCTTCCACGTCAATCCGGCCCCGCAACAGGGCGGAGCGGTTCCAATCAACGACGACCTCTTCCAGCCGCAGCCAGACGCCTTCGCGGTCGGCAATGGTGATCGCGTCGATGGTGGCCCGGCTGCTGAACGCACCGGCAAACCCGTCGATGGAGACCGTGCGCCCCTCACCGCCGAGGCTTTCTTGCAGCAGGTTGGTCAGATAGCCCTTGTCCTGCGCCTCCTGTGCACAGGCTGCGGCGGGGCACAAAAGGACCAGCAGAACCAGAAGAAAACGCGCCATTTAGAATGCCTGCCCAATGCCAATGTAAATCTCAAAGCCGCTATTGTCGCCCGGCCCGCTGACAGGGATGCCGACGTCGAAACGGATCGGGCCGATGCCTGTGTCATACCGCACGCCCAGCCCGGCGCCGCTGTGCCATTCCCCGTCGGAGGCGTTCGGGAAAGCTTCCTCCCCGATATAGCCCGCGTCGTAGAAACCGACGAGGCTCAGGCTGTCGGTGGTCTTGAGCCGCAGCTCCCCCTGAACGCCAAGGAAAGACCTGCCGCCGATCTCTTCGCCGCTGTCCAGCGTGATGCCCAGATCCTGAAATTCTTGCCCCCGCACCGTGCCCCCGCCGCCGGAGTAGAACAGAAAATCCGTGGGCGTGTCAGCCAGCGCGGGTCCCGCGACGGAGCCTACCTGCCCGCGCATCGCAAAGGTCAGCCGCTCCCCGAGCGGGCGGTAAAACCGCACGTCGGCAAAGCTGCGCAACCCGTTGTCAGTGCCTTCGATCGCCAGGAAAGGCATGAGGCTGATAAAGGCGTAATACCCGTTGCGCGCATCCAGCTCGCTGTCGCGGTAGTCGAATTCGGCAGTGGCCGGTGCGGTGAAGACGGTAAACTCCCGCTCCCCAAAGGCGTCCTCAGTGCGGGCGTGTTGAAGGCCGAGCGCGAGTGTGTATTCCCGCTCGTCCGACGCAAACCGCCTGATACCCGCCTCGATGCGGAACCGGTCGGCGGAGAAACTTTCCTGATCCAACCGCTCGATCTCTGTCAGGGCGAAGAAATCCGTGTCCTCGTTGAACGTGGCAGGGCGGGTGAAGCGCGCGCCAAGGCGGAAATCGGCGCCGCCGGAATCGCCGCCAATGCCGTCGATCTCCCCCTCGACGCGTAGCCGCTCCGCCCCGCCAAAGAGGTTGCGGTGCAGCCAGAACGCCTCCAGCCCCAGCCCTTCCGTGGTAGAGATATCAGCGCCAAAGCCGAACCGGCGGGGCTTTTCCTCGACGATCTGAAGGTTGATGGGCAGCGTGTCACTGGGGCCTATCGCCTCTGCCTCGCTAAGGGCTGCGACGTTGAACGCGCCGGTTCGGCGCAGCCGGATTGTGGCCTTGTTCAGCTCTGCGGGGTCGAAAACCTGGCCTGTGGGCAGGCCCGCGATATCGCGGATACGGTCCGTGCGGACCCGTTCATTGCCCGTGATAATCAGCTCCCCGAAGCGCAGGCGGGGGCCCGTATCGACGCCGATATCGACGTTCAGCCGGTTCGCGTCATGGCGGGCAGTGATCTGCTGACGGCCCGGCGCTGCCTTGGCAAAGCCCACGTCACGCCATGCGTCAACGCTGGCATCCACCGCATCGCGGATCGCGCCGGTCGTCGCGCGCTGGCCAGTGGTGAAACTGGGGGGAAGCTCGGTGTCAGGGGCGAGTGGGCCGATATTGGTCTGCCCAAACTGAAACAGCGGCCCGGTCACGACGCGGATATCGACCCGTCCGACGCGTGTGATCCGGGCAAGCGGCGAGATTTCCGCGGCCTCGCGGCCGTCAAGCCGTATGTTGATGACGGGCGCGAAATAGCCCTGATCGTAAAGCGTGCCAACGAGCCTGCCATATTCAGCTTGAGCCGCAGCCAGAATGTCCTGACCTGTCGCCTCTGCATCATCCGCGAGCGGCACCAATAGCGAGCCGCGTTCCAGTGCCTCGTTCACCTCGGTATTGGGTGTGCTGGATGAGAACTTCAGCTCAAACGCATGCGCCGCTGTCGTGGTGCCAAGTATTAGCCCGACCAGGGCGGCTATCGCTGATTTCATAGGATGCGAGCCCCCAAAGCCGCCTCTTTACGTATGCCGGCGGGGTGGTGCGCCGACCTTATTCTCCTGCGCCTTTAACGGCGCAAGTGCAAATCAAAACTGGGCCACAACTGCGGTCGGACCCATAGGGTGGAAATCGCCAGTGCCGCGAATGGTTCCGCCCCTGTCGATCACTTTTTCATGGTCTCAAACAGGCGTCCAAGGTCCCCTCGCGTCACCTTGGCATCCGCCATCCGGGCCATGTGCCAGAGCAGCACCGCGTTGCTGGACATCACGGGCAGGCCAAGCTCCGCCTCAAGGGGCGCAATCACGTCAAAGCTGTGCAGATTGGTGCAGGATAAAAACAACGCATCAGCGCCGCCTTTGGCCGCAAGCTGGCGCGCCGCAGCCATGACGGAGCCCGCGTCAATCCGCGCGACCCGGGCCTCCGACGCCTCGTTGAAGGAGCCGAAGACGGGCGTGGCGATACCCGCTTGGGCGAGTACTTCGCGCAGTTTTGCCGAAACCTCCCCAATATAGGGCGACAGGAAGGCCAGCCGGGTCGCACCCAAAGCCGCGCAGGCGGCGGTCAGCGCAGTCACGGGTTCGGTCACATGATCCGCAGGCGCACCTTGACGGATGAGTTCGGCAATCCGATCCGCGCCGATCTGAGCGGTGCCCGATGTGCAGCCATAGCCTATCGCGTCAAAATTGGTGCCACGCGGGAACAGACCTGAGGCGGCAGGCAGATGCGCCTCCATGCTTTGCAGGCTGTCGCGGGTCACCTCCTGCCCGCTGGCGACCCGGCTGACCAGAAATTGCGCGTCATGGGGCAAGGCGCTGCGAAATTCCTGCTCGATGGTTTCGTCCGATTGCAGCACCACCAGCCCCAAGGTTTTGCGTCGGTCGTTGTCCAGGGTGTAGGTGAAATCTGTCATGGCAAGACCGGGAGGATTGGGCCCGCTGGCGTGCTGAGATAACGCGCGCCGTCGACCGTAATCACAATGTTTTCCTCATGCACCATCATCTTGTCGGGCGTGACCTGAACGCCCGGTTCTAGCGTCAGCACCATGCCGGGGGCCAGCACCGTTTGATCAGCCGGGATCAGGGAAGGCCATTCGGTCAGCTGCATGCCTAGCCCATGGCCCAGCCGCCCCGCATCGCTGCCTCCAGCACCGCCGGAGCAGATGTGGTCCATGGCCGCGAATACCTCGGCCCCTGTGGCACCCGGTCTTGCGGCCTCAAAGCCGGCCTCGGTTGCCTTGATCAGCAGCGCATGCGCGTCCTGGGCGGTTTGCGAGGCCGCGCCAATCGCAAAATTGCGGTCGAAATCACAGAAATAGCCGTCCACTACCAGCCCCGTGTCGAGCATCAGGATATCGCCTTCTTGCAGCGGGGCGTCAGTAGCGGGCGAGATCACGCAGCCATAGCCATCCTGCCCCGCCGCCCCGGCAAGGTAGGGAACGTAATCCGCGCCTTCTTCAAGGCAGAGCATCTGGAAGGCGCGAAATACCTCCGAAAGCGGGCGGCCCTCGCGTGCGATCTCCGGCACCCGCGCGAAGGCCCTGTCCGCGACGGCGCAGGCGGCGGCGATTTTGGCGACCTCCGCCTCTGATTTGATCAGGCGCAGGGTGCGGGTGATGTTGGCGTCATCGCGCAAAGCCACCGCGTCGCGTATGGCGTCCAGCGTGGCGAGCGGCATCCGGGCGTGGCTTTCCATACCATGCGCCATGCCCACGGGTTGGCCGCCGTTGCAGACCTCCCGTAGGGTCGTAATCAGCAGCGACACCCCGTCATCGGACAGGTCAGGCGCCCGCCAGCAACGGATGTCGCGCACCCAGCTTTGCCCCATAAGCGCCGCCCCGATGGAAGGGATCACCGCAATCGGCGCGCCGGCAGCCGGCAGGACCAGAAACCAGGGGCGGGTCGGGCTTTCCCAGAACCGGGTCAGGAAGCCCGTATAGTAGCGAATCTCGTCCTCGGTCGTCAGCAGCAGCGCGCCCAGCCCCGCCTCGGCCATCCGGGCCTGGGCGGCCGCGCAGCGGGCTTCAAATTCCGCCGTCGCAAAGCCGCGCGTCAAGCGGGCCCCTCGCTGAGGATGCACAGGGCCCGCGCGCCCTGGTCCAGCCCGAATCGGCCCGCCGCGCACATCAGCGCCGCGACACCCGCCCCGCCAGAGGGGGAGGTTTCAAGCCCGTGGCGGGCCATCTGTGGCAGGCAGGCGGCGACCTCGCTATCTTGCAGAGTGCAGAACCAATCCGCGTCCCGTGCGAGGCCCTTCAGCGCGATCAGCGACGGCTCTTTGCAGTCCAGCCGACCCATGTCGGAAACCGGCCCGTCCGTGCGCACAAACTCCCCCGCCTGGATGGAGTTCATCAACGCAGGCGCGGCATCAGGCTCCACCACGATGATGACGGGGCCGTCACCCCATCTCGCGCGGATGGCGGCGGCGCAGGCACCGGCCAGCCCGCCAACGCCTGCCTGCAGAAAGACATGGGTGGGCATGCTTGTGATCTGGTTGAACACCTCTGCCATCATGCACAGATACCCCTCCATCACGCGGCGGGGGGCTTCCGTATAGCCGGGCCAGGAGCTGTCAGAGAGCAACCGCCACCCGTTATCTGCCGCAGCCTTTGCCGCCGCCGCCATGCTGTCTTCGTAAATCTGGCCCTCGCGGCGCACCTCCGCCCCCTCGGCGCGCAGCCGGTCGGCGAAGCTGTCTGGCACGCTCTCGGCGATGTAGATGACGGCCTTCGCCCCAAAAACGCGGGCGCCTGCAGCCACTGAAAGGCCATGGTTGCCCGCGCTGGCCGTTACATAGGTTTGAGAGGCCGCATCAGGTTCGCTTGCGATCACATAGGCCGCGCCAAGCGCCTTGAAGCTGCCCAGCCCCATCCGGCTGCGCTCGTCCTTGACGCTGAGCCGCGCCACATCCGTCAGCCTGTCGGCATTGACCAGCGGGGTCGTGGCTGCGACGGGGCAGCGCGCCAGTAGGTCGCGGGGGCGGGTCATGTCGGTGCTGGGAAACGGGATATCGTCGGGCAAATCGATGGCCCGCGCGGCATGTCGATACGGGTTTTCTAATACGTTCATCGGCCAAGGTACCCTCTTCGCGGCGCTCCAACACATGAGGCCTCGTTGGCCGCAGAGTTTAAGCACCAAAATGCAAACCGGCAAACGCCTCTTTTGTCCTATCACGTGCTAGGCACGCTTTATATCAGGTGCCTTGACCTGTTTTTGAGGGAGCGACGTTGCTGGGCGCCGACCTATCGCAACCCACCTATGTCGCGGATGTGACCAAGCACAGTATCAACGCCCTGCCCATGGCGGACCTGTGCGAACACGAAAGGGCGCCCCGCCCGCATCTTGGTCGCGTCGCGCTCCATCACTTTCAAGGAGGCACCGACATGGGGGGCGAGGTCGGTCTTATTGATCACCAGAATGTCCGAGCGGGTGATTGCGGGGCCGCCTTTGCGCGGAATCTCCTCCCCTGCGGCGACATCGATGACGTAGATCGTCAGATCGGCAAGCTCGGGCGAGAAGGTGGCGCTGAGGTTGTCGCCGCCGCTTTCGATCAGCACGGCGTCAAGATCCGGGAAATCCTCATTCAGCGCGTCAATTGCGGCCAGGTTGATGGAGGCATCTTCCCGAATGGCGGTATGTGGGCACCCTCCGGTTTCCACCCCGCGGATGCGGTCTGAAGGGAGGGCCTGCATCCGCACCAGCGCCTCCGCATCCTCCTGCGTGTAGATGTCATTGGTCACCACCGCCACTGAATGGGTGTCGCGCAAGGCCCGGCACAACGCCGCCGTCAGCGAGGTCTTGCCCGCGCCAACCGGCCCGCCGATGCCGATGCGCAATGGCCCGTTTGTCTGTGTCATTGTCTGCTCGCCTTCAGGTCTGAAAAATCCGGTGGCCCATCATCTCGTGCCGCATCGAGGCCACATCCGCCGCCCAGACCGAGCCGCCGATATCGTTCAGCGTCAGCCGTTCCGTCTGCGCGCGCACTTCGTCGCAAACATCGCTGAGCGCATGTATCATCGCTTGCGCGTTGGTTTGGCCAAGCGGGCTGAGCCGCTGTGCGCAGCCGACAAGGTTGGCCATGAAGGCGTGCAGGTAGGCCCCCGTCACGGCGCCCAAAGGCAGTGCGCGTTCGCGGGCCGCCGCACCAAGCGCCACGGGATAGATCAGCGTTGGCAGGTCAATGCGAAACGCGCCCCCGAGCACCTTGCAGAAAGCCGCGCCTTGACGGTCGGTCTCCAGCAGCCGTTCGGCCGAGGGCGCAAGGCCGCGACCAAGCGCGTCGGCTTCTTCGAGCAATCCGCCGAAGCCCGCGCGCAGCAAGATCGCGTCGTTGCGGCCTGCGCCATGGCGCAGAATGTCCTCGATCCAGTCCTGCACATTCAGATCCGGGGCCTCGTCCAGCGCGGCCTCAAGCCCGTGGCTGTAGCTATACGCTCCCACGGGGAAGGCCGGCGACAGCCATTGGGTGACCAGCATCATGTCGCTGTAGCTGAGCTTAGTGTCCATGATGGGGTCCTTTCGGCGCATCTATGCGATGCGTCTCGGTGTGGTGGTGGTGGGCATCGCCACCCGGCGGATGGGTGTGGCTGTGGTCATGCCCATGGGTGCGGCCATGCCCGTAGGCCCCGCCTTCCGGTGTGAACGGCGCGGTGACGTCGTGTACCGTGGCACCCAGCCGGGTCATCAGGTCGCGGATCACGTGGTCGGGCTGGACCAGCACCCGCGCGGGCTCGATCTGGGCGGGGCAATGTCGGTTGCCGATATGCCAGACAAGGCGCATCAGGTCCGGGCTGGTGATCTCCATCAGTGGCTCCTCGGCGGGCAGCACGGCGACATGGCGGCCATCCTCCAGCGCGAAGGCCTGGCCTGCCTCCAGCGAGGTGGTGCGCGGCAGGTCCACCAGAAACGGCTCGCCCGTATCGGTGCGCAGCACCTTGCGGCGCAAAAACCGGTCCTCGTAGCTGAGAGTGCAGGTCGTGTCGCCTGCATGGGTAACCACGTTTTGGCTGACCAGCATGCCGGTCACCCCGCCAGACGCTGTTCGGCCAGGGTCACCCAGTAGGAACATCCAAGCGGGATGATCTCGTCGTTGAAGTCATATTCGGGGTGGTGCAGCCCGGCGGAGGGGCCGTTGCCGATCTGGATATAGGCGCCCGCACAGGCCTGCAGCATGTAGGCGAAATCCTCGCCGCCGGTGACACGCGGGGCGTCGGGGTTCACCTGCGCCTCGCCTGCCACCGCGCGGGCGGCGGCGACGCAATGGTCCGTCTCAAGCACGTGGTTCGCCATGGAGGGGTAGGGGATTTCATCGCCGATCACCGTGGCCATCGCACCGTAGCTTTCCGCGGTCAGCCGCGCGATGTCGCGGATGCGTTGCAGGGCGGTCTGACGCAGCCCCTCGTCAAAGCTGCGCAGGGTACCGCGTAGCTCCACATGTTCGGGGATGACATTATAGGCGTCGGTTTCGGTGCGAAAGCTCGTGACGGAGACGACAAGCGGTTGCTGCGGATCCGCGTTGCGCGACACGATGGATTGCAGCGCCATTACAATGGCCGAACCCACAAGCGTGGTGTCCACCGTGTTATTTGGCCGCGCCGCATGGCCGCCTTTGCCCTGCACCTTGATCGTGAAACTGTCGCAGGCCGCGTAGAACGGCCCGGGCCGGATCGCAAACTCGCCTTGGGGGACGACCGGGGAATTGTGCATGCCGTAGATCTCAGTAATGCCGAACTGGTCAATCAGCCCGTCTTGCACCATGGCGTCGGCACCTGCGCCGCCTTCTTCAGCGGGCTGGAAGATGACGGCGACGGTCCCCTCGAACTGACGCGTTTCGGCCAGGTATTGCGCGGCCCCGAGCAGCATGGCGGTATGCCCGTCATGGCCGCAGGCGTGCATCTTGCCGGGCGTGGTGGAGGCATGCGCGGCCCCCGTCGCCTCAAAAATCGGCAGCGCGTCCATATCCGCCCGCAAACCGATGGTTTTGGCGCCGGGGCCGTTCTTGCCGTGGATCAGGCCAACGACACCGGTGCGCCCCAACCCCTCGACCACCTCGTCGCAGCCAAAGGACCTTAGTTTTTCCGCGACAATGCCAGAGGTCCGATGCGTGTCATAAAGCAGCTCCGGATGCGCGTGAAAGTCCCGCCGCCAGGCGGTGATATCGGGGTGCAATTCAGCGAAACGGTTGCGGATCGGCATGGGAGGCTCCGAGTTACGGGACGTCTTTCGATCAAGCTAGCGCGTTCGGTGCGGGGCGGAAACCGGGTTTTGGGAGTGGGCTGGGGCTGCCTGACCGGAGGCCTGGTATAAGGAAAAAGTTAACCTCGACGTCGCGCTCAATCGGCGTTTCCTTGTTAGGCGGCCTATTGATCCAGCGAACTCCTGGTTTTTTCAGCCATGATGGGGCGCACGCAAAGGCTGATTTACGTCAAAGACCGCCCCAAAAGGTTGGAAAGCGGTGATATATTAGCCGCTTGGCTGCAAAAAAGCCGAATGATTGGGCAATGCAGGGTCGCGGCGGGGCGTCAGAGGTGCACTGCTCGCTCAACCCGGCTTCCTCGGCTCTGATCGAGGGCGCAGGACATTTAAGGTTCCGGGGCTTCGGGCGCAGCTGGTCCGGGAGATGTCGCTGCGCGGCGACAGAATGACTATGGCGAATTCATGAATCAGCGCCCTTGGGCCAGTTTGATGGGGCATCGGCGACCAATATGGACGCGCTGTTGATCCCGGCCGGGGGCAGGGTGGATACGACTGCGCTGATCGTCGGGGACTGCTCCGATGGCAATGACGCGGCGATCATCAAAGTCGAGGGTGACCTCAAGAGCCTCGCTGCCAAACCCGTCAACCAGATGGAGCTGACAGTGTCGCATTGCCTGCGGGCGCATGCTGGACCGTGCTGGTCTGTCAGACGCCGACCTTCGGGCGTCATCAACACGTCTGACGCGGGTATGATTTTGGGATCCTCGACCGATGGTGTTGAGGCCGTGGTGACCTAGGAACTCGCTGGTGTCGAGCATTCCTGAGAACCCGTCAGCCACGAAGCACATGGACCGCTCTGACATCGTCGGCTAGATCATCGACCTGGTGGTCGCCATATCGGCCGTAACCACAGCCATGGGGATCGCCTGCACAGCCATATGCCCGATGCCGACAAACCGGAGGAGCTGCAGGTCCTGATTACGGAATTCACCGACGGGTTTGTCGCCGCCACGGACAGGATGTCATATCTGCGTCTGGCCGCCACCGCCTATGACGTTGAGGTCAAACGGGGCAAACGGGCGGAGCAGTTCTCTGGCTGGACCGCCTCTGCGATTGCTTTTGTCTTCGCCCGTCCCTTCTGACATAGAAGCCGAAGACAATATTGAAACAACTCATAAGCGTAGTGGTATGGATTCTACAGACGGCAAATATCATTTTTACTGGTCCGGCCCTTTCAGCCAATGGCAACACTCTGAGTTCGAGATGGACGGACGCCGTTTTGTGACCGCTGAACAAGCCATGATGTACGCCAAGGCAATCTTGTTTGAAGATGAGCAAACAGCGGCGCTTATCTTGAAAGCCAAGGACCCAGGACGGCAAAAAGCATTGGGGCGGCGTGTGAAGAATTTCAATGACGCTGGGTGGGATGAAAAAAAGTACCGGATCGTGTATCGCATCAACCTGGAAAAGTTCCGCCAAAACAAAGGGCTGCGTCGAAAACTGTTTCAAACGGGAGACCGCAAGCTGGTAGAAGCCAGTCCCGTGGATTTTGTCTGGGGGATCGGCCTTGATGCCGCCGCTGCGAATAAGACCCCGGAAATGGATTGGCCGGGGCAGAACCTTCTGGGCAAGATACTTACCAAGGTCCGGGGCGAGTTGCGGGTGACTTTCCCCGATGAGGTCGCTGAAGTTTCAGTCTGCTAGACAAGTCAAACCCCGCAGCTAGACGCGGGGCGCCGAGGTTTGATTGTGCCATTAGGGGGCGGCCTCAGGTCGGCCCTTGTTGCCCGCACATGGCTCGGACTTTGTCCAAGCCCTTGCGCCAGATCAGCAGCGACACCCGCTGGATGATCATCCCCCAAGAGAAGTCGTTGCGGAAATAGGCCATCAGCTCGTGCGCCGGAAGCTTTTCCATGCGCTTCAGCGAGCGCTCCCAATTCTGGGCTGTGTAGCGGGCGGCGGCCTGGTTGACCCAGAAGCCGATCTTGTAGTTCAACGCCAGCTTGCCATTGGCCTGCCGCTGCCACAGCTGAAGGGCTTTCGGGGTCTGCTCTGACAGCGCCTCCCCCAGCAGGCGGCCCTGTTCAATGCAGATACGTAGCCCTTCCCCCAAAGTCGGGGTCGCCATATTGGCGCTGTCACCCACGCGGATCACATCGCCATAGACCAGTTGTTTTTCATACGCAACGGACGGGATTGTGCCGGCATTGACGTGATGGTCTTGCGGACGGGGGACGCCCATCCGCTCCAACTGGTCAGAGGCCAGCAGCGCGTTCATCATGTCCCGCGGCGACGCGTCGGAGGCCGGTCGGATCACGCCCACCCCCAGCCGGACGGTGCCCTTGTTGGTCGGAAACACCCAGCCATAGCCCGACAAGGCGAAGGCCCCGAAAAACAGGATCGCCCGGTCCATCTGGAAATCCGTGACGGGGTATTCATATTCGATCCCGACGGCGTCCCGCTCCGGCTTGCGGTTCAGCCCGAGGCTTTCCAACACGATGCAATGCCAGCCGGAGGCGTCGATGATCTGGCGCGACCTGATCTGCCATTCGCCTTGCCCGACGGTGCGCACGGTAGACAGGTAGCCTTCTCCGGTCTGCTCTGTCCGCAGGAACTTGGTGGCGCAATGGATGTCCGAACTGGCCTGCGCCGCCAGCCAACGGTAGAGCCCGGTCACATCCAGCACCACAGCGGGCGCATCCGCGATATCGCACACCACCTGTCGGGTGTCGGAGAAGACATCCAACCTATCTACCAGTTGGTAGAGGTCGGGTGGGATGCCCAGCCTCTGCACATCTTTCAACCATGACCCGCCAGAGGTCCGTACCGGCAATCCGATCTCCCGATCTTGATGAACGAGGATAGATTGCCGGCCGGTCAACCGGCCAGAGACGGACAGCCCCGCAGGGCCACCGCCGACGATCAGAATATCCGTGTCAACGACGCGCATGGCGGCCGCCGGGATCAGAAGTCGAGGTTCTCAACCGATAGCGCATTGGTCTGGATGAACTCCCGTCTGGGCTCAACCACGTCGCCCATGAGCTTGGTGAAGATGTCATCTGCCTCCGCCATGTCGTCCACCTTCACCTGCAAGAGGGTCCGGGCGTCGGGGTCCAGGGTGGTTTCCCATAGCTGGCCCGGATTCATCTCCCCCAGGCCTTTGTAGCGTTGCAGCGAAAGGCCCTTTTCACCCTCTTCCAGCACGGATTGCAGCAGGTCGATTGGCCCGAAAACCGGTTGCGACCGGTCCTTGCGGATCAGCTGTGCGGGTTGGGAATAGGTTTCTTGCAGGCTGGGGGTCATCTGCCCCAAACGCCGCGCCTCGCCGGAGCGTAGCACACCGCCGTCCAGAATGCGCACCTCGTCTACGCCGCGCAGCACCCGCCAGAGGCGGATGCCCTTGTCCTGCGTGGGCCGACCCTGCCAGCCGCGCTCGTATTCCAGCGCGATCAGGTCAAGCCGCTTGGCCACGGTATCGGCCACGCCTTGCAGGTCGGCCTCCAGCTTGGCGCCGTCAAAGGCACCAGCGATAGCGGATTGCTCCAGAATATGGCGGGGGTAATGGGTCGGGAAGGCATCAAGGATGCGGCGCACGGTGCGGGCTTCCTCGATGATGCGGCGCAGGTCTTCGCCGATGATCTCTTCTCCCGATTGCAGGCGCAGGGTCGCGCCGTCGACACCCTGTTCGATCAGGTAATCCTCAAGCCCGGCCTGATCCTTGATATACACCTCGGACCTGCCGCGCGCGACTTTATAAAGCGGCGGCTGCGCGATAAACAGATGCCCGTTCTCGATCAGCTCAGGCATCTGGCGGTAGAAGAAGGTCAAAAGCAGTGTGCGGATGTGGGCGCCGTCAACATCGGCGTCGGTCATGATGACGATCTTGTGGTAGCGCAGTTTCGAGATGTCGAACTCGTCCCGGCCGATGCCGGTGCCGAGCGCCATGACAAGGTTGCCGATCTCCTGGCTGCCGAGCATCCGGTCAAAACGCGCGCGTTCCACGTTGAGGATTTTGCCGCGCAGGGGCAGTACGGCCTGCGTCTGCCGGTCGCGGCCCGTCTGGGCGGAGCCACCGGCGGAGTCCCCCTCCACCAGGAACACCTCGGTCTTGGAGGGGTCTTTCTCAGAACAATCTTTCAGCTTGCCTGCCAGGAAGTTCACATCCATCGCGGTCTTGCGTCTGGTCAGTTCGCGGGCCTTGCGGGCGGCTTCGCGGGCATGGGCGGCCTCGATGATCTTGGTGACGATGATCTTGGCCTCGTTGGGGTTTTCCTCAAACCACTCCGCCAGCTTTTCATTCATCAGGCTTTCAACAGCTGGCCGCACTTCGGAGGAGACCAGCTTGTCCTTCGTCTGGGAACTGAATTTCGGGTCCGGCACCTTGACGCTGAGCACGCAGGTCAAACCCTCCCGAGCGTCGTCGCCGGTGAAGCTGACCTTCTCTTTTCGGGCGATGCCCGTGGCTTGCGCATAGGCGTTGATCGTACGGGTCAGCGCGCCGCGAAACCCCGCCATATGGGTGCCGCCATCGCGTTGCGGGATGTTGTTGGTAAAGGGCAGCACGGTCTCGTGGTAGCTGTCATTCCACCACATCGCGACTTCAACCCCGATCTCGTCCTTTTCGCCGACCACATAGATCGGTTCCGGCATCATGGCGGATTTGGAGCGGTCGATATATTTGACGAACTCCTTGACTCCGCCTTCGTAGTAAAGCTCGGACCGCAGCGCCTGGGCCGGGCGTTCGTCTTCAAGGATGATGCGGACGCCCGAGTTCAGGAAAGCCAATTCCCGCAGGCGTTTTTCGAGGATTTCAAAGATGAAATCACGATTTGAAAACGTGTCGGTTGAGGCCATGAAGCGCACTTCGGTGCCGGTCTGGTCAGTTGGGCCGACCACCTCAAGGTGCTTGACGGTGTCGCCATGCTCGAACCGGGCGACATGTTCTTTGCCCTCGCGCCAGATGCGCAGCTCCAACCAGTCCGACAGGGCATTCACGACCGAGACGCCGACGCCGTGCAGACCGCCGGACACTTTGTAGGAATTGCTGTCGAATTTGCCGCCCGCATGCAGCTGGGTCATGATGACCTCGGCCGCCGAGACGCCTTCTTCCTCGTGTATCCCCACCGGAATGCCGCGCCCGTTATCGCTGACGGAAACGGAGCTGTCGGCATGTATTTTGACGTTTACCGCATCGGCATGACCGGCCAGAGCCTCGTCAATTCCGTTATCGACCACCTCATACACCATATGGTGCAGGCCGGAACCATCATCCGTGTCGCCGATATACATGCCGGGGCGTTTCCTTACGGCCTCCAACCCCTTGAGAACCTTAATAGAATCTGCGCCGTAGTTATCTTTGTTTTGTTCTTGTTCGGCCATGCCAGTCGTCCCGTAGTTTCAACGCAAAATATACGGGTTTTTCAGGGGTTTGTCACGCAACTGACGCAAGATATTGTGGCTGCGGGTTCCATCGCCCAAAACCCCCTACAGCCATCGCCAGACGTGGTTGTGTGGAGAGATTTGGATAGGCTTAATTTTGCCACCTCCCCGCGATTCAAGCAGAGCTTTGCCTATGCCGACCTGTGCCTCGTGACCTCGCCGTTAACCTAATGCAATGTAGCCTCGTATGTTAATAGTGGGGGTAAAAAAATGTATGTCGATCTAATCGTACCAACTGATGGTCAAGTTGTTGCTCCGCGGACGAAGTCGTCTACCGACGAAGACCGGCTCTTCGATTTGGTAATGAACCTGTCTGACTTTGCGTATGAGCGGGGTATGCATCTGGTATCTTACAAATTAGAGGACGTGTTGGATGCTTTGGTGGATCCAGATGGCCAAAGTGCCGCAACCGGTCAGTTTGCGGATGTCGAACCAGAGGCACTAACAGACATCTTGCGTGCGCGAAAAAAAGCCCTGCAGGATTAACTGACCGCGATCAGAAAACCTACGGCTATAAGCAACAGTCCAGAACTGATATTGATGCGCTTCAGCGCTATAGGAGATGTCAGAACCCTGCGTACTCGGCTTACTGAGGCTGCGAGGATCAAATTGCCTATGAGCGGGACCGCAAAGCTGAGCCCGCAAATGGCGACCACGTCCCATGTGGTGACGCGGCTGAGATCGAAGAACCCTGGCAAGACGCCCATATAGAACAGGACGGCCTTGGGGTTTGCCAGGATGACGACGAGGCCTGCGATAAAGCCGGCCCACATGCCGGGGCGGGTCAGTCGGCTGTTCTGGGACAACTGCGCACCGGCATTTTTGATCAACAGCACGCCCATGGTGACGAACATGGCCACCGCCACCCATTTCAGCACGTCCATGAACCAGCTTACCTGATCGACGATCCAGGCCACGCCCAGAATGGCGATCAATGGCCAAAGCACGTCACCGATCACGACCCCCAAGGCCAAGGGCCAGGCAGCGTTGAACCCGCCCGACATGGCGCGGGCCAGCAGCGCCACCCAGACGGGACCGGGCGTCATGAACAGGGCGAAAAGCCCGCCGGCATAGAGCAAAAGTTCGAAAGCTGTGACGGTCATCGGAAAGTGCCGCAAAAGGGTTCAGGCGTGTATGCCGTCCGAGTTATGCGCCGCGTAGGACGGAAAGGCCATCCTCTTCGCTGACGTCAATATGCTGGGCGCGCGCACCTAGCTCCGCGAACAGTTCCGGGCCCGTACCAGTCATCCAGGCCTGCGCGCCCAATCCGGCGATTTCGTCATAAAGCGCCGCGCGCCTGTCTGCGTCCAGATGGGCCGCGACCTCGTCCAGCAGGATGATCGGGGCGGCGCCGAAATCTTCTGACAGGGCGCGCGCATTTGCCAGGATCAGCGAGATCAGCAGCGCCTTCTGTTCGCCGGTCGAGCATTGCTTCGCGTCAACCCCTTTTGCGGCATAGATCGCGGCCATATCGGCCCGGTGAGGGCCGGTCAGCGTGCGGCCCGCGCGCAGATCGGTCTGCCGGGACCTGTCCAGCGCGTCGCGCAGGGCATCGGCGCTGTCGATCAAATCCCCCTCAATAGAAAGCGCCGCCGTGGGGAAGGCGGTTTGCGCGGCGTCCATCGCGCGTTGCAGACGTGCAATCGTCGCGGCGCGGTTGGCGATGATGGCGGCACCGGCCTCCGCCATCTGATCCTCCAGCGCTTTGTACCACATTGCGTCGCGCACCATGTCTTTCAGCAGGCGGTTGCGTTCGCGCATGGCTTTTTCATAGGTCACCGTTGCCTCCGCATGGGCTGGCTCGAAGCTCAGCGTCATACGGTCAAGAAACCGGCGACGCCCCTCCGCCCCTTCAATCCAGAGGCGGTCCATCGCGGGGACCAGCCAGACGATACGCGCAATGCGGCCAAGGGCGATTTGCGGTGCGGTTTTGTCGTCGATCGTGACGGTGCGGTTGGCCCCATGTTCGGCCCGCGTCGTGATCTCGTGCAACTGCCCGAGTGAATGCAGCGCGCCCGACACTTTCCAGCCAAGTCGCTCGGGCGTGCGCGCGATCTCATCCGACTTGGCCCGGCGCAGACCACGGCCGGGGGACAGCATCGACACGGCTTCCAGAATGTTCGTCTTGCCCGCGCCGTTGGCCCCGTAAACCGCAATGGGCCGGCCATCCAGGTCCAGATGGGCGGCTTTGTGGGACCGGAAATGAGAAAGCTTCAGCGCGGATAGGTACAGCTCGGCCATGGAAGGCCGGTCAGACCCGCATCGGCATCACGACATAGACGGCAGAGTGGTCATTGCCTTCGCGCATCAGCGTCGGGTCCCCGGCGGAATTGAACATGAACACCGCATTCTCACGGTCCACCTGACCCGCGATTTCCAGAAGGTATTTCGCGTTGAAACCAATTTCCAACCGCTCGTCGCCGTAAGCCACGGCCAGTTCTTCCTCCGCGGCGCCTGCGTCGGGTGCGTTGACCGACAGCACCAACCGATCCTCATCGAGGGAGAGCTTGACCGCGCGCGACCGTTCGGACGAGACGGTGGCCACCCGGTCCACGGCTTTTGCAAACTCGGCCGCATCGACCTCCAGCTTGCGGGTGTTGCCCTGCGGAATGACCCGCGTGTAGTCCGGGAACGTGCCGTCAATGACCTTGGAGGTCAGCGTGATATCGGGCGTGGCGAAGCGCACTTTGGTCTCGGAGACAGAAACCGCGATCTGCATGTCGTCATCATCCAGAAGCTTGCGCAGTTCGGCCACGGTTTTGCGCGGCACGATGACGCCAGGCATGTTCGCGGCCTCGGGCGGCAGATCAGCGTCAATTCGGGCCAGACGGTGACCGTCGGTTGCCACGCAGCGCAGCACCTTGCCACCTTCTGCGTCAGAGACGTGCATATAGACGCCGTTGAGATAATAGCGGGTCTCCTCCGTCGAGATCGCGAATTTCGATTTGTCGAAAAGGCGGCGCAGGACGGGCGCGTTGGCGGAGAAGTTGGATTCGTATTCCGAGGTTGCCATGACCGGGAAATCTTCCTTGGGCAGGGTCGCCAGCGAGAAGTTGGAGCGCCCGGCTTCCACAGTCAGCCGCCCCGTGGTGCTGTCATCGGTCAGCGCGACCAGCGCGCCGTCCGGCAGTTTGCGGACAATCTCGTGCAAGGTCGTGGCTGACACCGTCGTGGCGCCTGCGCGTTCTACCTGCGCGGGGGCCTTGTCGACCACCTCGATATCAAGGTCCGTCGCACGGAAGCTGACCGTGTCGCCTTCGGCCTCTATCAAAACATTAGCCAGGATCGGGATGGTGTTGCGGCGCTCTACCACGGATTGGGCCTGGCCCACGGCTTTCAGCAGGACGCTGCGTTCAACACTGATTTTCATTGGCCCAGCCCTTTTTAGACAGACAGGTTTTAGACAGGTCGGGCGGAGAGGTTACCCCCTCCGCCCGTAAATGCGAATGTTATCTCGGAATGTCCGCCGAACCGGCGCCAAGGTCAAGCCCGGCTCATGCTTCCAGCATACGCCGCAGCAGTTCGGCATCTTCCGCGATCTGGCTGTCCTGCGCTTTCAGCTCGTCAATCTTGCGCACCGCGTGAATGACCGTGGTGTGGTCCCGGCCGCCAAAACGCTTGCCAATCTCCGGATAGGAGCGTTGCGTCAGGTTCTTTGACAGCCACATGGCCATCTGCCGCGGCCGCGCGATGTTGCGTGAGCGTTTGGGCGACATCATGTCGGACATGCGCACGTTGTAGTAGTCGCAGACCTTGCGCATGATCTCCTCCATCGTGACCTTGCGGTCCGATTGCCGCAGGATGTCGGCAAGGCTTTCGGTCGCCATATCAAGCGTGATCTCGCGACCTACGAGCGAGGCAAAGGCAAAGAGCCGCGTCAGCGCCCCTTCCAGCACCCGCACATTGGTCGAGATACGATGTGCGAGGAATTCCAGCACCCCGTTGGATATCTGCAGCTCTTGATACTGGGCCTTATAGACCTCGACCTTTTGTTGCAGGATGCCAAGCCGCAGCTCGTAATCAGTGGGGTGCAGGTCGACGACCAGCCCCCATTGCAGGCGGGACTTGATGCGGTCTTCAAGGCCGGTGATCTCACCCGGCGCGCAATCGGCGGAGATGATGACCTGCTTGCCCTGATCGACCAGCGCGTTGAACGTGTGGAAGAACTCGTCCTGGGTGCTGTCTTTGCCGGCGATGAACTGCACATCATCGACCATCAGCACGTCAACCGAACGGAACATCTCCTTGAAATCCATCATCTGCTTGTCGCGCAAAGCCTGGATGAAGCGGTACATGAATTGCTCGGCCGACAGGTAGAGGACGCGCAAACCGGGAGAGCGTTCCTGAAGCTCCCAGGCGATGGCGTGCATCAGGTGGGTCTTGCCGAGGCCGACGCCACCATAAAGAAACAGCGGGTTGAAGGTCACGGCGCCGCCTTCGGCGACACGACGCGCGGCGGCGTGGGCCAGCTCGTTCGGTTTGCCCACGACGAAACGGTCAAAGGTGAAGCGCGTATCGAGCGGCGCGCCCGGCAGCTCACCCCTGGCGGTGCGCAACACAGGTTGCGGCGCCTTTTCCGGGGAAGAGGCCACGGCCTTGGGCGTGTTCGCTGGCGCGGCCCGCTGGGTCGAAAAGATCAGCCGGTCCACGGGCGTGCCATGCTTGTTGCAGTGGCGCATGATCTCGTCGCCAAAATTGCGCGAGACCCAGTCACCGATAAATTTCGTTTTCACGCCAAAGGACATGACGCCGTCTTCATGCCCTTTGAACTCAAGCGGTTCGATCCAAGTGAGATAGTTGTTGTTCCCGACCGTGTCCCGCAGCTCGGCACGCGTCTGTCCCCATTTTTCGTCAGTCATTCTAAACCTGTCATCCAAATGTTTAAGATTGCACCCATGGCAATCCCCGGACCTTCCAACCATTCAGGCCCCCCCTTTGCTTGCGCGTATCCAGGTCTCCTTCGAACCCCTCGGCAATGCTGATACATGGCACCTGCAGGCCCTTCTTTTCGAAGGCCCGCGCCATTGCATCTGCAGCCCCAAGAGAGCGGACGCCCGATCGACACAAGAAGAGCATGCTGGACGGTGTCCTCCCCGCCAGTTCCTGTTCTACCTCTTCGACAAACCGGTCATTCGCAGACATTCCCGGAAAGCTGGCCCATTCGACAAACACAACGGAATGCCCCAGCTCCGACAGATCAGGCACACCCACAAAGCTCCATTCAGCTTTGGACCTGACGTCGATGAACACAGCGTCTGATTGTTCTTTCAGAAGGTCCCACGTCAGAGTTGGCAACAACTCTGAAACGCTCGGACCAACGCCCGTGCTCATATCCTTTGTCCCCCAAGACGAAGTGAATCGCTCAGTGAAACTAGCGATAACAAACAGGGCCTCGCAACGGATCTCTGCTATTGACTTGAAGAGACTCAGCAATCGAATCTCGCGGTTTCGTGAAGAGCGTCGCGTAACCCCTTGGCCCACAAAAAAACGCGCCACTAAATGGCGCGTTTCAAAATTTTAGGGTTGACTGACGGCTTACGCCGAAAGCGCTTTCACCCGTGCCGACAAACGAGACATTTTCCGCGCAGCGGTGTTCTTGTGCATCACGCCTTTGGAGACGCCGCGCATCAATTCGGGCTGGGCTTCCTTCAGCGCGGCAGCCGCTGCGGTCTGGTCGCCAGAGGCAATCGCTTCCTCAACGCGGCGCAGATACGTGCGGATGCGCGAGCGGCGGGCTTTGTTTACGGCAAAACGGCGCTCGTTCTGGCGGGCGCGTTTTTTGGCTTGGGGCGAATTGGCCATGTGAGGGTCCCTTTCGTCGGGTCAAAATTTCATACAAATGCACATATGGCCCGACCCAGGTTCTCTACCGGGTGATTCTGGTCAAAGCGGACCTCACGCGCATGGATGCGGTTCGTATAGGCAAGATGGGGCGGTTTGGAAAGCCCTTACTTTGCTGGGCAACCGGGCGTCACTTGTCGCGGAATTGCGGCTCACGTTTTTCGACGAAAGCGGTCATGCCCTCGGTCTGATCCTCGGTGGCGAAGAGCCCGTGGAACAGGCGGCGTTCAAAAACCAGCCCTTCCTCCAACGTGGTCTCGTAGCTGCGATTGACGGCTTCCTTGACGGCCATGCTGGCGATCATCGACTTCTCCGTGATCTTCTGCGCGGCGGCCTTGGCCTCGCTCATCAGCTTTTTGACCGGGACCACGCGGCTGACCAGACCCGATCTTTCAGCCTCTTCGGCATCCATGAAGCGGCCCGTTAGGTGCATGTCCATCGACTTGGACTTGCCGATAAACCGCGTCAACCGTTGTGAGCCGCCCATGCCCGCCATGACACCAAGATTGATCTCGGGCTGGCCAAATTTCGCGGTCTCGGACGCGATGATGAAATCGCACATCATCGCAAGCTCGCACCCGCCGCCAAGCGCGTAGCCCGAGACTGCTGCGATGATCGGTTTGCGGGCTGCGGTGATCGCCTGGGTTTCCGCGACGAACAGATTGGAGGAGAACACATCCACAAAGGAAAGCGTCTGCATCTCGGTGATGTCAGCACCGGCGGCAAAAGCCTTCTCGGAGCCCGTCAAAATCATGCACCGCACCTTGTCATTGGCGTCGGCCTCGCGCACCGCCGCCGCAAGCTCTGTCAGCAAGGCACCGTTCAGCGCATTGAGCGCGTCGGGGCGGTTCAAGGTGATAATTGCGACATGCTCTTCAATCTCAACGGTGATGGTCTTGAACGCCATAGCGGCCCCTTCCTGCAATTGCCGGTTGCCGTCAGACCTATCAGCCGGGCGGGTTGGGTCAAATCATCTTTGACATTTTCGGCAGTAAAATGACGACCGGCCAGACTGGACAATCCGGGTCACGGTGCCGTCGCAACTGGCCTTTGGACAGGCCTCCCCCTCCCGGTCATAGACGGCAAAACGGTGCTGAAAATAGCCAAGCTCGCCGCTGGCCTGCCGGTGGTCGCGCAAGGAAGAACCGCCTGCCTCAATCGCCTCGCCCAGCACATCGCGGATCGCGGGCACCAGCGTGGCCACCCGCGTCGCAGACAGCGCGCGGGCCTTGCGTTTGGGCGAAATGCCGGTGCGGTGTAGCACCTCGCACACATATATGTTGCCCAACCCCGCCACGATGCGCTGATCCAAAAGAGCCGACTTGATCGGGCTGTTTCGGTTGGCCAAGGCGGTTTGAAGGTAGTCCGCATTAAAGCTGTTGCCGAACGGTTCGGGCCCAATCCGGCTGAGCAGCCAATGCGCGTCCAGCCCGTCTGTCGGGATCAAATCCATCGCCCCGAACCGGCGGGCGTCATTGAAGATGATCCTGGCTCCGCTCTCCATATGAAAAATAACGTGGTCATGCTTGCCCGGGGTCGGGCGCGTGTCATGGAATTTCCCCAGCCCGTCCCCGTCAATTTGCATGCGGCCAGACATCCCCAGGTGGATCAATAGTGTCTCGCCCGAGCCCAGTTCCGCCAGAATATATTTCGACCGGCGGCGCATCGCGGTGATTGTCTGCCCGCTAAGCCGGTCGGCCATATTTGCCGGGAATGGCCACCTCAGATCAGCGCGCCGCACCTCGGCCCGGGCAATCCGCTGCCCCTCCATCACGGGCAGTAAGCCGCGGCGGACGGTCTCGACTTCGGGCAGTTCTGGCAAAAGGTGCACCCCTAGAGTTTGTTTGGTCGCATTGTCCTTCGCCAATGCACGCCTATAAGGAGGGGCAGGCCAAAGGGGTTTCAAGATCAGATGACCGATAACAGCAGAAAAACCACGCATTTTGGGTACCGCGACATCCCCGAGGAGGAGAAGGCCGGCATGGTGCATGGCGTCTTCACCAATGTGGCCTCCAAATACGATATTATGAATGACGTGATGTCTGGCGGCATTCACCGGATCTGGAAGGACGCCATGATGGACTGGCTGGCGCCCCGGTCGGGACAACGGCTTTTGGACGTGGCGGGGGGCACGGGCGATGTTGCCTTTCGGTTCCTGAACCGCGCCGGCGCGGCGGAGGCGGTTGTTCTGGATATGACCGAAAGCATGCTGGTCGAAGGGCGCAAACGTGCCGAGGCGGAGGCGCTGACCGACAAGCTTGATTGGATCGTGGGCGACGCCATGGCCCTGCCATTCGAGGATAACAGCTTTGACGTCTACACAATCAGTTTCGGCATCCGGAACGTGACCCGCGTGTCCGATGCCTTGTCAGAGGCATATCGGGTGCTGCGGCCCGGCGGCCGGCTGATGGTGCTAGAATTCTCGCAGCTGCCAAACCCGATGATGCAAAAGGCCTATGACCTTTATTCCTTCAACGTCATCCCGCGCATGGGGCAGGCCATCGCGGGCGATCGCGACAGTTATCAGTATCTAGTGGAATCAATCAGAAAGTTTCCCGACCAGGAGACATTTGCCGCGATGATCCGGGATGCGGACTTTGAGAATGTGAGCTACCGAAACATGACGTTCGGGGTCGCGGCTCTGCATGCGGGCTGGAAAATCTAGATGCGCGGACCGCATAACATCTGGCGTCTTATCCGGACCGGCGCGACTCTGGAGCGGACCGGCGCCATGGGCATCGTTCTAGAGGCCTTCAGCGCCCCGCCCGGTCTGCGCGTTGCGGCGCGCATTCTTGGATGGCCGTTCAAATGGCTGGGTGACAAGGGCGATCCGAGCCTGCCGCCCGCGACCCGCGCGCTGACCGCCCTTGGCCCAGCCTATATCAAGTTCGGGCAGGTGCTGTCGACGCGCCCCGATGTGGTTGGCGACGATCTGGCGGTTCAGCTGCGCGTATTGCAGGACAAGCTGCCCCCCTTTGATCGCGCGCTTGCCAAAGAGGCCGTGGAAGACGCGCTTGATGCGCCGCTGGAGACGATATTTTCCAGCTTCTCGGAACCGATTGCTGCCGCCTCCATCGCGCAGGTGCACCGGGCGACTTTGGCCAAGACCGGGCGGGAAGTGGCCGTTAAAGTGCTGCGCCCCGGCATCGAGAAAGCCTTTCGCCGCGACATTGATGCCTTCTACTTTGCCGCCGGGCTGATCGAATTCTTGTCGCCTTCCTCCCGCCGGTTGCGCCCGAGCGATGTGATCAGCCATTTCGACGGTGTCGTTCAGGGCGAACTGGACCTGCGGCTGGAGGCCGCCGCCGCTGGTGAATATGCCGCCAACACCGCGAATGATCCGGGGTTCGTTGTACCACGGGCCGATTTTAACCTTTCCGCCCGCCAGGTCATGGTGATGGATTGGGCCGAAGGCATTGCCTTTGGTGATGTGGCTGCGATTGACGCCGCCGGTCTGGACCGCAAAGCGTTAGGCGAAAGGGTTCTGCAGCTGTTTTTGCGCCACGCCCTGAATGACGGGTATTTTCACGCGGACATGCATCAGGGCAATTTGAAGGTGAGCGCATCAGGTGATGTGATCGCTTATGATTTCGGGATCATGGGCCGGATCGATGCCTATACCCGCCGGGTCTATGCCGAAATCCTGATGGGGTTCATCCGGAAAGACTATCGCCGGGTTGCAGAAGTCCATTTCGAGGCCGGATATGTCCCGGCTGATCGGGACATCGACGCCTTTGCCCAAGCCTTGCGCGCCGTCGGGGAGCCGATCTTTGGCATGGATGCGTCGCAGATCTCGATGGGGCGCATTCTGAACTACCTGTTCGAGGTCACGGAGCGCTTCGGCATGGAAACCCGGACCGAGTTGATACTGTTGCAACGCACCATGGTCGTGGTCGAGGGGGTTGCCCGCACCATGTACCCTCAGATCAACATTTGGGAGGTTGCCCAGCCGGTGGTCGAGGATTATGTCCGCCAAAACGTGGGTCCCCTGGCCGCAGCAAAGGATTTCGGCAACGCCCTCGCGGTGCTGTCAAGGTTCGGCCCCAGTTTGCCAAGATTGGTCGAACAGGCCCTGACCCGTCGATTGGACCGGCCATCACCGCCGCAGCCGAGAAGAACAGGCGGCCTGTGGTGGGTGACCGTAAGCATATTGCTCAGCACCAACATCGTGCTGCTTTTCGCCTTGATCTCAGCAATCGGCTAGGCGGTTTTTGCGTTTAGCAACAAGCTATCCTACCTCAACCCGCGGACGAGGTCGGCCGGATAAAGCTCCCCACTTTTGAGGGCGACAAGGGCTTGTCCGTCCATGCTCCTGACCTCTCCGATCTCGACGAAGATCTCGGGTACTGCCTCATCAATCACTTCGCCATTTGAATAAGAGACAATCCCAAAACTATATTCGCCAGACGGAAGGGCCTGACCGTTTTCACCCACGCCCGCCCATTCAACAGGGGTATCATTGGCCGGAATCGTCGTCCGGCTCTGCTCCACGCCGGCGGCGTTCCAAACCACCAGCTCGACGCGATCCGCGAAGACGGGTGGGTTCGGCACGATCTCTACAGGAGTGCCGGAAAATTGTACGGGTATCGCCATTCTGGCCTGCATCCCGACCCATCCTGCCATCTCGCCCAGGTTCGAGGAGGCAAACTGCGATTCAAGATTGGCGAGGAGATCATTGGTTTTGACTTGCTGTTCTACTCCGGAGAAGGTCGCAAGTTGAGTTGCGAAGTCCTGGGAATCGACCGGATTGAGCGGGTCCTGGTTTTTCATCTGGGCTGTAAGCATCACCAGAAACGTTTCAAAATCAGCATTGATCGCTGACTTGCTTTGCGCCGTCGTAGCCGAATTTTGTCGAAATGCTTGGGATGGTGCTGTGACTGCATCCATTGGCCTCTCCTTTTCTAAAGCCGAAGATCAAGCCGATCGTCGGCAAGACCTGTTGCTGTATTGTCGAGGATTGTGACATCCGCGCCCAACTTTACTTCCTGTTCTTCGCCCTCCGATAATCCTTCAGGGGCCATTTCGGACTGGTCGCCGCTTTGGAACTCAAGCTGGGTGCCCCCCAAATCCATCGAGCTGAGGTCAGCAAGCAGGTCACCGGAATTCCGTTTGAGAAGCTCAAGGGTTTCATTTCGCTCGGCCACCACGGAAATCAGCATGCCTTGCTCTCGCGGTGTGAACGTGATGCGCAGTTTTCCCAGCTCTTCAGGATCAAGTCTCAGTTCGATCTGACCCGTTTCCCCCGTCATCCGCGCTCTTTCAACGTGAATAGCAAGGGTTTGTGGAAGTTGATTCGGGGCAATGGTCTGGCCTGGCACAACTACTTGCTGGGATAAGTGAGGCGAAGCGGGAGGAGTTCGGTCCGTCGTGATCTGGCCCGCCGAAAGAACCTCGTCGGCTTCGATAGATGCGAGTTGTGTCATATCGATCGGCACTGCAGCACCAGTGATACCGGTCTTGGCCAAAACCTGCGACATCTGCGGTTTTGGAAGATCAGGGGTCTGGCTTTGCGCCCCTCTGTCTGTGGGTATCTGAATGTCGAGATCAGAAACTTCGGGTTTTGATGCGACCTTCTCGATCAGTTCCATGGCTTGTGGTGCTGTGAAGGCAGTGTTTAGCTGTGTTGCCTGCGACGAAGCTGATGTTGCGGGAACCGCACTGAACTCGGTAATTCTAGAGGCGGGAGTGGCCCAAACCTCCCGCGCAGGGTTAGGTTGATCGGTCTCGCCGCTCGGCTCAGAACCGATCAAAGAAGGCGCGTTTTCGTTTACGGTGGTGACGGGCTGATTTTCCCAAGCGGGTTTTTTCAGGCCTGGATCGGAAGACACGGCTTGATCCAAGCGGTCAGAAGGAATTTGGGCCGCCGCAGAATCAGGGGCGACCGCCTGCTTGACGAGACGGTTCAACGACTCACCTTCGGAAATTAGAGCATCAGCCGCTATATCCGGTGGCTGATCAAACTTAACGCGCTCACTGTATTGAACGGTCATCTTTGCTGGCGTCTCGCGTCCAAAAACCACGCTTGCAGCAAAGGCCAAGCTGGATTGCGCAGTATTCGCTCCTATAGGAGCGATAAGTGCTGCATCCTCCATCGCTGCAAGGGTGGTTTCGACCTCCTCCCTCGTGAAATCCGGAAGGTCTGCTTCGACCCCCTTCAACACCAAAACGGCGTCATCGGTCGGTTCAAGGTCGGGTACACCGCCGGCTTGTTCATTCTCAGAGGACAGGGCTTCCTTACCCACTTCGAAGGTCTGGCGGAACGCAACCGCTGCGTCGGGCCCGTCAATGACCTCCGTATCGTCGGGAATTTTTGGTTTCGGGTTTTTCCCGACAAGTAGTGCGTCAATACCAATCATATCGTCCACTCGATGAATTCGGCGCTTTTATGACTGGCAGTCATTACCGATTCTTTACTCATTTCGATATATCCCCGGTTCAATCGAAAGAATTTGAGAGATTGTGTATGATTGTAGGCGCTTCAACACCACCTCAGGCGATGGCCCAATTCGAGCAAAACCCGAAGCTTTGGGAAGCCGCTAAAGAGATGGAAACCGTATTTCTGACCGAAATGTTGAAGACGGCGGGTTTTGGCAAGCCGCTTGAGTCCTTTGGGGGCGGCGCCGGTGAGGAACAGTTTTCGTCCCTTCTTGTCGGGCACCAGGCGCGAGCTTTCTCCGACAGAGGTGGCGTCGGGTTAGCTGAAAAGATTTTCACTGCAATGGCAGGACGTAGCGATGGAAAATAAGAACCTGACAAAGCGTCTCAAGGAATGTGAGCATATTCTAGCACAAGAAAGGCAGTTCCTTCTGACGGGAAGAATAGACGAAATAGTCAAGATGGCACCTAAGAAGGAAGAGATAATTAATGCTTTGAATAAAAGTATTGATCAGTTTGACAAGGACGAACTATCGGCGCTGGATGTGAAGCTTAAAGATAACAAAAGACTGCTGGAAGCGGCGATGGTTGGCATGCGCACAGTCAATAACCGCTTGGAAGAGATCAGAAAATCAATTGGGCAGTTGCAAACCTATAACGAAAAAGGCCAGTCCTGCTCTGATCACACGGGTGGACCAACATTCTCATTGAAGGCGTAGCCGGCCATTGAATGCGTATCAGGATTCTGGCAAACGACCTTGGAAGAAGTATTATTCGGGTGAGGCGCAAGACTTTAGTCTGTCCAATATGGGCGCGCAGACCATTCCGGAGATGCTGGACGCGGCAACGCGGGAATATGGCCCAAGAAAAGCGCTAACGACAATTCTGCCAAATGGCGCGCAGTGCTCGGTCACGTTTTCCGAATTGGACGCATATAGTAGTAACTTTGCGATCTATCTGCGCGGGGTTTTGAACCTGAAGGCAGGCGATACCGTGGCGTTGATGACCGCGAACTGCATTGGTTTCGGGGTCGTATCGCTTGGCGTTGCGCGGGCGGGATGTATCGCGACACATATCAATCCGCTTTATACACCTGCGGAAATGGCGCATCAGCTGAACGACAGCAAGGCGCAGGTCCTGATTATATTAGATATGTTCGGCGACAAGGCCGATCAGGTGGTCAACGCGACAGCTGTGAAACAGGTCGTGACACTGTCGCTGTTTGATTTTTTTGTGCCACTCAAACGGGCATTTTTGGGCTTTGTGCTGAAGCGGGTGAAAAAGGCGATCCCACCCCTGCGGACGAGCCATATCACGCTGAAAACGGCACTGGCAGCGGGGCAGAGGGGCGCAGCTGTCACCGATGTTCGGGCATACACGGCGGACAGCCAGCCGACGGACATTGCGCTTTATCAATATACCAGCGGCACTACCGGGCGCAGCAAAGGCGCGGCGCTTAGCCATCAGGCGGTCCTCGCAAATGCGTATCAGGGGGTATTGATGACGAAAGGGCGGATGACCCCAACAGGGGACACGGCGCTCGTCGCCCTGCCACTCTACCACATCACGGCCTACACGCTTAGTTTCATCGCTGGCTTGCGCATGGGTGCGCATAGCCTGTTGGTTCCCAGCCCCAGACCGGTTTCAAATCTGAAATCTGCCTTTGAAAATTACAAGGTGACATGGTTTTCGGGGATCAACGCGCTGTTTGCCGCGCTGCTGACCGAGGAGTGGTTTACCAAAGATGTTGCCTGCGACCTGCGCTTTTGTGGTTCAGGCGGCGCGGCCCAGACGACCGGTGTCGCACAAAACTTTGAGGCACTGACAGGGGTCGAGATAATTCAAGGCTATGGCATGACCGAATGTGCGGGCATGCTGACCCTGAATCTTATCGAGAATAATCGGCTGGGCTATGTCGGGATACCTGTGCCGGGCATGGAGGTCCGTATCGTTGACGATATCGGCAGGGAAGCGGCGCCGGGCCAACCCGGCGAAGTCATCGCGCGTGGCCCAACGCTCATGACCGGTTACCTGAACCGGCCCGATGAAACGCGCGAGGCTATTGTCGATGGTTGGCTTCATACGGGCGATATCGGTGTCATGGATGGCGATGGTTTTCTTAAAATTGTCGACCGGAAAAAGGATATGATCCTGGTGTCGGGGTTCAATGTCTCCCCCAGTGAGGTGGAGGAGGTTATTTCGCAACTATCGGGCGTCGTCCAAGTGGGGGTGGTCGGCCTGCCTGATGAAAAAACAGGCGAGACGCCCGCGGCATTTGTGATACGCACCGACGATGCGCTGACCGAAGACATGATCCGCGCGGCGTGCAGCAATAACCTGACGAACTACAAAATTCCCAAGCTCATCACATTTGTGGAGGAGCTGCCCATGACCCTGACAGGCAAGGTGCTGCGTCGGCAGTTGCGAGAGGACTATGGCGTGTAGAACTCACTATTTCAGCGTCAACGGGCCAAGTCGCGATAAGGGCAAACATCATCCTCAAACGGGACGTGCCGCCAGCGGAAAGGCGCGTTGGCCACGCATTCCGGTGCGCTGATGCGGTCCATCCTGAAATGACGAAAATCGTCGCGCGCGGGATCCCAGGCCACCAGATACCATAGGGGCTGAAGGATCAGCAGCGCCTGCGGCTCCACTTTGCGTTGCGTCTTGCGCGCTTGCGCATCGCAGTAATCAAAACGCAAATGCAGACGTTGCAGGAACGCCGTTTCAAACGCTGACAACAAAGCCGGGTCCATGGGGCGCAGGTCGGAAAGGTCCTGCCGCGGTGAAAGTTTCCCGATGTGAAGGCAGTCGAGGAACCGGCGCAGATCGCGGACCTTGTCTGACGGCAGGGCCTTCTCGATCTTCGCGAGCCCGGCGTCAGCCAGGTCGGAAAAGGGCAGCTGCTGTGCGGCCCGCATCGCGGCCACGCTGATCAGCAGCGCGAACACCTCGGATACGGAAAGCCGCGTGGTGGTCTGCATCGATTGCGGGTCAAGCTGCAGCCCCCCACCACGCCCTACATCGGAGTGGATGACATAGCCCTCATCCCGCAACGCGCTGATATCGCGCAACACCGTGCGGCGCGACGCGCCCACTTCGTCGGCAAGGGCATCAACGGTGGTTGTCGCGTTGCGGCGAAGGCTGCGCACAAGCGCGTCATGTCGGATACGAATATTCATCCTGCCAGCATAGCACGAAAGGTGACAAGATTTGGCACTGTTTCGAATTACACCTGTGTCAGCAACCTCAAACAGGAGAAATCAACAGTGAAACGCATTGCAGTGAACCCATGGGACTGGTCCTTGAAGCTGGGTTACAATCAGGCCGAGATCGTCGAAGGGGCGACGCGTCAGGTGACATGTGCTGGCCAAACCGCCGTTGATGCCAACGGCACCCCTCAATATCCGGGCGACATGCGTGCTCAGATCGCGCTGGCACTCGACAATCTGGAGGCCGTTCTGGACGCGGCGGGGATGGATTTGAGCAATGTCACCAAGCTGGGGGTTTATGCCACTGATGTCGACGAAGCGCTGAACAATTTCGACCTGATGGGGCTGCGGTTTGGGCTGCATCAAAGCGCTCCGCCGATGACCCTTTTGGGTGTTACCCGGTTGGCCATTCCAGGCCTTATG
>CALHHY010000086.1 GCA_938030665.1 uncultured Litoreibacter sp.
TCTTCCGCCACGCGGAATTCGGCAACCTTACGCTTGGGCTCAACCTTGGCCGCTGCGAAATGGCCGCGCATCGCTTTGGATGTGCGTTTCGCCTTGGCCGTGCCAGCACCAAGCTGAACAGCCGTGTAGCCGTCTTTCTCAGCAGTGCGCTGAGCGACAACTTCCAGCTTGTCGAGTTGAAGAACGGTGACAGGGATCTGCTTGCCGTCTTCCATGAAGAGGCGGGTCATGCCGACCTTCTTCGCAATTACACCGGAGCGCAACATACGTAAGCCCTCCTTATACTTTGATTTCGACGTCAACGCCGGCAGCAAGGTCGAGCTTCATCAGCGCGTCCACAGTCTGCGGTGTTGGGTCGACGATATCCAGCAGACGCTTATGCGTGCGGATTTCGAACTGGTCCCGAGATTTCTTGTCCACGTGTGGACCCCGCAGAACGGTGAATTTCTCGATCTTGTTTGGCAATGGGATCGGGCCACGCACATCAGCGCCGGTGCGCTTTGCAGTATTCACGATCTCTTGGGTGGATGCATCCAGAACCCGGTAGTCGAACGCCTTCAGGCGGATGCGAATGTTTTGGCTTGCAGCCATGACATTTCCCCTTGGATTGGGGTCTTAACGGATTGGACGAATGTGGCTCATCCACATCCCTCGTCGCGTCTTATGGCGGAACGTATATAGGGGCACGCGTGGCGTACCCCTGATCCGTGCGGTGCGTATAGGGGGAGTCGGTGCGGGAGACAAGGGGGTTTGTATGACGAGGTCACGAACCATTTCAGGGTATTTAACTAGTCCTACCTGGAAGAGGTGCTGATGAAAGCTTTCTCGAAAACCGCCCTGAAATTTCAGCCCCTTCCGGGAGCATAAGGAAGGAACTTCCTTGTTTTGAGAGGCACAATTAAAAATGACATGCCAAGCCTGGTCAATCAGGTGCGCGGTACATTCGCGAAATCCGCGTTGTTGCAGTAGCAGAAGGGGTTTGGTGTGAGAGAGACGGGCATCGCCAGACCGAGGGTCGGCGCGCCAAGGGATGTTCAATCGCGTCTTAGAGTGGCCAAGCAAATCTGCCATTTTTACGGCGCGGCGTCGCTGCTTGATCCCGGACGAAACATTTTTATGGGACTGTGAAAGGCCAAAACAGCTATAAATCAGACCTGTCGATCAAGGCTATAACGCCCCCTACCTGAGCTTTTGAATTCCTGCACACAACCAAGGCAAGCCGCCAGAGCAGGACACATGCGTTAACCTTGAATTATATATCAATCCGCATTTCGGGACAAAGCCCTTCCTTGATTGCACTGAAACAGCTATCAAAACTTCGTTACAATCACGCCCGAATCGAGGCTTAAATAGTTTGGAGTACCCATGATCTCGCTCAAATTCCTGTCAGGCGCCGCTGCCGGTGCGCTTGCCGTGTTGATCTCAACAAATGCAATCGCGGACGCCGTTGACGGTGCATGGTCGCCGATCATGGACTGGGATTTCATTCCATTGCATGCCGTGAACTTGCCCGACGGGCGTATCTTGACCTATGGCGGGACCCCATTTGGCGGCCAGGGCGGTCACCTCTCATATACCATCTACGACCCGTCGCTTGGATTTGGTGAAGAGGCGCAGACGCGGCTGCCCAATACAACAGCAGTGGATACTTTTTGCTCAGCGATGATGCTGATGCCGCAATCGGGCCGCGTCGTGACTGTCAGTGGCGACAGCCGGGGGCCGCGCAATAGCCTCGAACGCAACGAAGACGTGCTGGCCTATGACACGAATGTCGAAACCGTCACACGTTTGAACCGCCCGATGACGCGTCAGCGTTGGTACGGCACACCAGTGATGACTGGACAGGGCGAGTATCTGATGCTGGGCGGCACCTGCTGGGGCGCATCCGAAGAAGAATGCACCTATTTCGACGGTAATCGTGGCCGCGTACCAGAGATTTATCGCCCTGGCGATGGGTGGTCGCGGCTTGATAACGTGTCCGTCGCGGACGGCAACTTTGCTTACGGCCAATCCGACGGCATGTTCCAGTGGTGGTATCCGCGGTCTTTCCTGATGAGCAATGGGAACGTTTTTTCCTTGGCGGGTGGACGGGCAATGTCAGTTCTTGACCCGCGCGGCGAAGGCAACCTGACGAACTTCCCCCTCTTGGACACCCAGAACTTTGGTGCAACCAACTCGGCTGTTATGTACCGGCCTGACCGCATTCTGGTGACAGGCGGCGGTGGTTTCGATTCCAATGGTCAAGAACCAGATGGTCGCCGTTTCGCAAACATTTTTGATGTGTCCAGCGGTGCCCCCGTGCGAAATGCTGCCGCGCCTATGACGTGGGGCCGTCAATGGCACAACATGACCATGCTGCCCGATGGCCGCGTACTCGTCACCGGTGGCTCAACCACAAACAACGTTCTGGAAGGTGTGCGCAACGAGGCCGAGGTTTGGGATCCCGAAACCAACACGTGGGAAGTCTGGGCCGCTGGTCCAACGCCGCGCCTGTACCACTCGGCTGCGGTTTTGATGCAAGATGGCCGCGTGTTTACCGGTGGCGGCGGCGCGCCAGGCCCGCTGACGCAGAAAAACGCAGACATTTTCTCGCCGCCCTATCTGTTTGGGCGTGGCATACAAAACCGGCTTGAAATCCAATCCGGCCCCGAAACCACACGTTGGGGACAAACACTTGACTTTGGTGTCAGCGACGCAAACCGCGTCGACCGTGTCACGCTGATTGGCTATGGCGGCACAACGCACTCTATCAACTTCGGCCAACGCTTCATGGAGCTGGACTTTACACGCGGTGCAAACAATTCCATCCGTGTGACAATGCCAAGCAACCGCAATATTGCCCCGCCGCAATATTATATGATGTTCGTGCTGGACCGGGACGGCACACCGTCCGTCGCGCATACCTTCAAAATGCTGGATGGCAATGTCGTTGCAAGCCCGGATTTGGAAGACCTGGCACCTAGCAATCTCGACGCGCAGCCAGCGCGTGTCGCGTCTTTGCCCAATGACAGTTTTGAAGGCAATTCCGTCGCACCGGGTACTGTTGGCGCAGAGACTCTCGACGGTTGGGTTGGCACGTTGGAAATCTGGAATAGCCTTCCTAATGCGCCTGCGTTCGACGGGGATTCTCTGATCGAGCTCGACTCAGCTGCGGCTGCCAACAGCATTTCCCGGCCGTACAACATCGACGACGGCGAGGCCGCAACCATCAGCTTCTACGCCTCTGCGCGTCCCGGCGTCTCTGCTGCATCGAACCAATTTGAGGTTCTTTGGAACGGACAGCTTCTGGATACGATCACGCAGAACGGCGTGGGGCTGGGTGCGCCTGATTGGCAGCGATTTACCTATCAGGTCACCGGATCATCCGGTCAGGATCGTCTGACCTTCCGCGAAAATGATGATAACGGTTTAGGAGCGCTGCTTGATCTGGTCACCCTGACACCGAGCAATGGTGGGACAGGGACTCAAGTACCAGTACCAACAGGCCCGAATCTTGTGACAAACGGCGGTTTTGAACAGAACAGTATTGGCAACGGCGGGTTCGGGCGCCAGTCAATTGCGGGTTGGAACGAATCTCTTGAGATTTGGCGCAATCTGAGAGGCTTCCGCGCTGCCGAGGGTAATAGCTGGATCGAAATCGATCGCGGCGGCCCCGCAATTGATCGCACCTCGACAAATGTCGATGTCGCAACAGGACAAAGAGCTGTCGTCAGTTTTGCTTCGGCACCGCGTCCAGGCGTAAATGCGGCGTCGAACGCCTTCAACGTGCTGTGGAACGGGCGTGTGATTGATACAATCTCTGTTAACGGTGTCGGTAAAAATCAACTGGATTGGGAACGCTACAGCTATGCGGTGACCGGTGCCGCAGGTGAAGATGTTCTGTCGTTCGAAGAAACCTCGACAGATGGGCTTGGTGCGTTACTGGATGCCGTTGCGGTGAACACCGCGCAAGGAACAGGACAAGGCGCACCGACTGGTGGCATTAATGATCCCGGCAATGGAAGCGCGGAAACAAATTCTGTGCCAAATGGTGGCGCTGCTATCGTACAAATCCCCGGGTGGGACCAACCTGTCGAGGTATGGCGCAATCACTTGGGT
>CALHHY010000087.1 GCA_938030665.1 uncultured Litoreibacter sp.
AACTAAGCTGTACACCGTCGGGTGACTTCATAATCATAGAAAATGAGTATACGCGTGGCGACCCACTAGGCCTCGCTTCGGCCGGGATACCGTTTGTGTTGGACAAAGGCAAAAGATACAGCCTACCAAAAATTGGCGCCAGGCTTGGACGCGAAGTCCAATTGCACCGTTAAGACGCTTCATGAAAATACTTCATCCGACGTACTGTCTGGCGGTCCGATTGGCGCTGTGGCTCGCGCATGTCTCCCCCCGGCCAGCAGTTTCGGCCCAAATCAAGTCGTCGCGAAGCTACATGGCTACAGTGAGAAGTTTACCTTAACGACCCGCGTCTAGCGGCGGCAGTTCTCGCTTCACCCCTGAGGCCTCAATCGCCACAAACGTAAAATCGCCCTCCGTCACCATCAACTGTTCCCCCGTGCGCTGACGGCGCACCCAGGTCTCGACATGCATGGTGATCGATGTCCGGCCCGTCTTCACGATCTGCGTGTAGACAGAGACCAGATCGCCCACATTGATCGGGGCGTGGAACCTCATGGCCTCAATCGCGACGGTGCTGCAACGCCCCTGCGCGCGTTGAGCCGCCGTGATGCCCGCGGCGATGTCCATCTGGCTGATCACCCAACCGCCGAACACATCCCCACCAGAATTAGTATCGGCCGGAAACGGAACGGTCTGCAGGGTCAGCGTGCCCTCAGGCGCGGATTGCGTCACGCACCCAGCTTCTTCAGCCGTGCGGCCTGCAGACGGGCGAAATCATCGCCCGCATGGTAGCTTGAGCGCGTCAACGGCGTGGCCGACACCATCAGGAACCCTTTGCCATAGGCGGCTTTCTCATAGGCTGCGAACTCATCGGGTGTGACGAAACGGTCGACCCTGTGGTGCTTGGGCGTGGGCTGCAGGTACTGGCCAATGGTCAGGAAATCGATATCAGCGGCGCGCATGTCCTCCATCACCTGAATGACCGATTGCCTGTCCTCGCCCAGCCCAACCATGATGCCCGATTTGGTGAACATGGTCGGGTCAAGCTCCTTTACCCGTTGCAGTAGCCGCAGCGAATGGAAGTAGCGTGCGCCGGGCCGCACCTCGGGGTAGAGCCCCGGCACGGTTTCAAGGTTGTGGTTAAACACGTCAGGCCGCGCCTCGACCACGGTTTCCAGCACTTTCGGGTCACAGCGCAGAAAATCAGGGGTCAGAATTTCAATCGTCGTCGCCGGGGAGCGTTTGCGCACAGCGCGGATGGTCTGCGCAAAATGCTCCGCCCCACCATCCTCGACATCGTCGCGGTCAACGGAGGTGATCACCACGTGGTTCAGCCCCAGCTTTTCAACCGCGGCCGCAACGCGGCCCGGCTCGAAAATATCAAGCTCCTCCGGCGGCTTACCAGTGGCGATGTTGCAGAATGTGCAAGCGCGCGTGCAGACCTCGCCCATGATCATCATCGTGGCGTGGCCCTGGCTCCAGCATTCACCGACATTGGGGCAGCCGGCTTCTTCGCAGACCGTGACCAGCTTGTTTTCCCGCATGATCTTCGCCGTGGTCTTGTATCCTTCGCCAACAGGGGCCTTCACCCGGATCCAGCTTGGCTTTTTGGGCTGCGCATTGTCGGGCTTGCGCGCCTTCTCGGGGTGGCGTTGTTCGGGGATTTTCAGGTCACGGGTGGCCATAACGGTGGTCCTCATTGCTTGACCGCAATCTAGGGCGCGCGCGACGTCAGGGCAAGCAAGCCCCGCGCATGGCCGGTTTGCGGATACCAAAAGGGCGCGCCCCAATGATATGGAAGCGCGCCCCGGTTTGGCAGGTTGAGGGAGATGTGCCGCGTGTCAGCCGATCAGCGCGCTGACCGAGCCGTGCTTTTCAACATAGTGGCGCCGCAGCCGCTGCAGGGCGATGCGCAGCACCACCTTGCCGGAGCGGGCAGACCAGCCCATCCGCTTTTCTGCGGCCTCCAGCCCTTCGAGAAAGCAGCAGCAGCGCATGATAATGTCCCCCAGCCCCGGCCCCAGATCATCCAGGGCGGAGGCCACGCGCTCTCGCGCACTGCGCGGCCCATCTGCCACCGAGCTGTCGGAGCCGAAAGCGCCGCGGTCACCGGACGTCAGGAACCGGTCCCAGTTCTGCGCGATGCGCGGCCCCATCTGGGCCAGCTCAAAATCCTCGCGGAACCGCTCGCCTGCCTGAACAAGGTCATTATCCAGAAACGGCTTGCCATCCTTGTCTTTGCGGCGCGCCAGCATCGTCAGGGGGCTTTCGGCGACATTGTAGCGCTTAAGCGTGACGCCCTCCGCGCCGGCATGCGGGATGCGCTTTTCGTCCCATTCAATATGTTGCTCCTGAAAGGCGTCAATCCCGGCGTTCCCGCGTGTCTGCTTACGTAGCGTGTCCTCTGCCAGATAACGCTTCAGCGCGGCGCGTCCGGCCGTGGTGATGGTGTATCGTGTGATCCGGCCAGAGCCGCTGCAGGATATCCAATCCTTCAATGCGAAGGCCTGCGCAATGTCGCGGTCCACAACGGCCGTACGCACGGGGTCGGCATCCTCAGCATCGCCGCGCGTCCGCATGACCACCGCCTTACCCAAGTCAGGTGCCAACGCCAGAACTGCGCCAGTTTCGCAAAGCCTGCGCAAAATCCGACGCGCTTCGCGGGCGAGGGTCTCTTCATCGGGGAGGTTCATCGGCCGGGCGTAGGCGTTCATGGGTGTATTTCCTTTTTCAATGCGGTCAGGATGGGCAGCTTTGATCAACGCCCCCAGCTCTTCTAATGCTTCGTCGACAAGGGGATCGTCGCGGCGGCTTTCAAATCGGCGCACCTGCCGCAAAACGGTCGATGCATGACACCCGTCGCCGCGCGCAACATCGCGCAGGGACAGGCCGTGCTCCACATGTTTAAGATACCGTTGAACCGGGGTCGGAACCCAGGTTGGGAAAGCGTTTACCGTTTGATTTCGTGGATTAATTTCCATATCACGTCATCCCCTGTCGCGATGTACAACGCAGCAGAACCTGCGCGTCATTTCTTTAATGTTGGTTAACAGTCGCCCAATTCAGATCAATTTGTTTCGAATTTATGAACAATTTTATACACAGCGCGCGATGCTCAAAAGCACCTGCAACAGCCCAATTCTGATGGGTAGATCCTGCAGTCTCAACAGCTTGAATTTGAATCAGGAATACATTTGATGACCCACCCTCTTACCGTGCTTTCTTCTCTTCGCCGCCCCCGCCTGCTGGTGCGTGCCGCGCGCCACGGACTGGCGGATTACAACCGCAAACGCGATCTCGCCCGACTCACGGGGCAATCGCCCCGCGCCAGCAGCGCACGCGTCGTAGAAAGCCTGATTGTCCAAGAGGAAGAGCTGGAGGAGGTACGCAAATCAGGCGACAACAGCTACCGCGTCTCGCAACATATCGAGCTGTTGGTCGCCCTGATGGCCGAGTGCCGATTGCTGCCGCGCGGGCCCCGCGCGGCCTGAATCGGCTTAGACAAATGCATCCGGCATCGAGTCTTTCTTCTGCCGGATGTAGGCCTTTAGCGCCTCGTCAATGCTGGGGTCCAGATGCGGCTGTTGATAGTCGTTCAGCAGCTTCGTGACCCGGGCAGCCGCCAGCGCTTCAGTATCGCGCGCGCCCTCATCCGACCATGTCTCAAACGGTTTGTAATCGAACAGGTCGGAGCGCCAGAACGCTTCCTTGAAATTGGCCTGGGTATGTGCGCAGCCTAGGTAATGGCCGCCCGGCCCCACCTCGGCAATCGCGTCCATGGCCTGCGCGTTCACGTCAACCGTGACGCCCTTTGCCAGCCCATGCAGCGCGCCAAGCTGGTCTGCATCCATCACGAATTTCTCGAAGGAAGAGACCAGCCCCCCTTCCAGCCAACCGCAGCCATGCAGCATGAAGTTCACGCCGGACAAAAGCCCCATATTCAACGAGTTTGCCGTCTCGTAAGCCGCCTGCGCATCGTGAAGTTTCGAGCCGCAGAACGAGCCTGCGGAGCGGTAAGGCAGCCCCAATCGCCGCGCCAATTGGCCCGCCCCGTAAGTGATGTGGCTTGCCTCTGGTGTGCCGAAGGTCGGCGCCCCGGAGTTCATGTCAATCGACGTCACGAAAGCCCCGAAAATCACGGGCGCCCCTTTGCGGATCAGCTGGCTATAGGCCACACCTGCCAGCACTTCGGCCAACACCTGCGTCAGAGTGCCCGCCACGGACACCGGCGCCATGGCGCCGCCGACGATGAAAGGTGAAACAATGCAGGCCTGATTGGCTTCGGCATAGACCTCCAGCGCACCCATCATGATCGAATCGAACGTCATGGGGGAGTTGATGTTGATCAGCGACGTCATCACCGTGCGGCCGTTAAGCCCGCCAAACAAGATCTCGCACATCTCAACAGAATCGCGCGCGCGTTCCGGCTCTGTCACCGATCCCATGAAAGGTTTATCGCTCAACGACATATGGGCGTAGAGCATGTCCAGATGGCGCTTATTGACCGGAATATCCGTGGGCTCGCACACCGTGCCGCCCGAATGGTGCAGCCATTTGGACATGTAGCCCAGCTTCACAAATTTCTGGAAGTCATCGATCGTCGCATAGCGTCGTCCGCCATCGCGGTCCCGCACGAAGGGGGGGCCGTAGACCGGCGCGATGACCAGATTCTTGCCGCCAATCTCCACATTGCGCTCAGGGTTGCGGGCATGTTGGGTGATGGTTGACGGCGCAGTCTTGCACAGCTCGCGCGCCAGTCCGCGTGGGATCCGCACCCGTTCGCCATCCACATCCGCGCCAGCCTCCCTCCACCTGTCCAATGCGGCGGGGTTGTCGACAAAGTTCACCCCGATTTCGGCCAGTACGGTCTCAGCGTTGGTTTCAATGATCTCCAAGGCCTCTTCGGAAAGCACTTCGAAATTGGGAATGTTGCGCTCGATATATTTCGCGGTCTCTACACTGACGGCGGTGCGTTCGGCGCGACGGGCGGCGCCACCGCCCCCGCGGGTCCGGCGTCTGGGTGCTGCTGCAGCTTCGGTCATCGGGCATCCTCCCCTTGAAACGGTTACCCTCTGATAACGGCCGGCACGCCCCGTCCTTCGGCAGTTTCCGCCACCTTCGGAGCGAAAGCGACATTCTCTCATCATTGCTTCAAAAATACTCCGGGGGTTTGGGGGCAGCGCCCCCATTGCGCTTGCGCACACACGGCCCGCGCCATAATCAGACGCTATGACAGATATCACCCATGAACGCCTGCTCATCATCGATTTCGGCTCTCAGGTTACGCAGCTGATTGCCCGCCGCCTGCGGGAGCTGAACGTCTATTGCGAAATCCACCCGTTCAACTTGGTCGATGATGCGTTTCTGGCCGATTTTGCGCCCAAGGCGGTCATCTTCTCGGGCGGCCCGTGCTCGGTGATTGACGAGGGCAGCCCGCGCCCGCCCGAAAGCGTGTTCTCCTTGGGCGTCCCCATTCTGGGCATTTGCTACGGTCAGCAGGTGATGATGCAGATGCTGGGCGGACAGGTGGAACGTGGCCACGGCACTGCCGAATTTGGCCGCGCCTATGTCACGCC